>JAAEQP010001319.1 GCA_024231375.1 bacterium
GGGCTCGGTGCAGTGCCGGTTCTTGTCTGGCCGGAAGTGGTTTAACTATATGTTTGACAGTAGGTTACATATCCTGATGATCGGTCCCGATGGCCGCCGAGTCCCATCGGCTCGTGGATGTTTGCCCTTGACAAAAAACGGCAGTCACGATACTTTACATAGTGTCACGCGCTGGGGGAAGCGCTTCCAGGGGTACTCAAGGTCGATTGCGCCGATCCGCGGGGAACTCTAACACCATGGCGACCATCAAAGAAATTGCGGAACTGAGTGGCATATCGCGGGTCACCGTGTCCGCCGTGCTCAAGGGCAAGCCCGGCGTCACCGAGAAGACGCGCCAGAAAGTGCTCACCACCATTCGCGAGCACGACCTGCAACACCGCCTCATCGCCCGCTCGCTCATGGGCCACTTCTCCCAGATGTTCGCGGTCGTCGTGCCCGACATCAGCAACCCCTTCTACACCGAGGTGATTGCCGGATTCTTGAGCGTCATGAAGGTCCACGGCAACCACATGATCTCCCACCCCACCGACGGAAGCCACGAAGACGAGGTCCGCACCCTGGAAACGCTGATGGGCTATGACCTGGGCGGATACGTGCTCGTGGCGGCGCAGAAAGACCAATCGCGCGACCACATCCAGAAGGTGATGGACACGGGCAAGCCCCTGGTCATCATCGGCGCCTTCCCGGGGTTGGTGACCCACATCGTCGACATCGCCGACCGGGGCGGGAGCAAGACCGCTACGGACTACCTCCTCGCCAAAGGCCACCGGCGGATGGTGTGTCTGGCCGGGTTGACCACGTCCGTGTCGTCCAAAGAACGCGTGCTGGGCTTCGTTGAAAGTCTGCTCGATCACGACATGCCCTTTGACGATTCCATGGTGGTGTGGACCGAAGCGAACTTCGAGAGCGGCTACACCCAGGCCCTCGAGGTATTGCGTTCGCCCGAAGACCGGCCCACGGCACTCGTGTGTTTCAACGACACCGTGGCCATCGGCGCGTACCGTGCGGCCCACGAACTGGGCCTGCGCATCCCGGACGACATCAGCATCGTCGGATTCGACGACATCGAGATCGGCAAAGTGCTCGGACCGCCCCTGACCACCATCTCCGCGTTCCCGCGCGAGATCGGGAGAAACGCCGCACAGATCCTCGTGTCCGCCACCAAAGGCGAGACCAAAGGACAGTTCCTCCACAAGACCATCCAGACCGCCTTGGTCGAACGTGGTTCCGTGCGAACCGTCGGTCCCGCCCTGGCCGGCCGCGAATCCACCTTCGGCGGACAGAAAGCCACAGTCACCAAGTAGCGGCCCCCGAAGGCAGGACGTCCCCCTCACAAAGCAGGAGCCGGACATCCTCGAAAGGACATCCGGCCCCGCCACACACTATCTTCTGGAGTCGTCTTGCTTACTGGCTGTTGCCGTAGGTCAAGAACGCCGTGCCCTGGTTCGCCGGCGCTTCACCCGGGTAGCGGACGAAGGATACGTGGCCATCCATGTACAGCACGTTGGATCCCCCCGGCACGTGGCTGAAGTCGCTCACGTTCACCGACACCGCGTCCATCATCACGAAAATCTCGCTCTGCGCCGTCGCAGCCGGATTGTTGATGTCCGAGATCAGGAACCGCTCGATGCCCTCACGCAACCGGTAGATGGTTTCGCCGCCACCGTTGCCCGTAGGTTTGACGACGCCGACATCCTGGTCTAGCTCGCGCTCGACGGCCCTCCAGTTCGGCAAACAGCTCCCGCTACCGGCCGCACAAC
>JAAEQP010001320.1 GCA_024231375.1 bacterium
AATTGTGTCTGCTCGGGAAGCCACCTGAAGGGGGGGCTCGACGCGAGCGTCGGCCGTCGTGCGCAGTCCAATGGGCATTGCCCGTCGGGCCGCGATTCGGTGGTTGTTCATGGGGTGAGTGGACTCCGCTCACAAGAACGGGCTAGGTAGGAGAACAATGATGCGCACCAGATGCGTACCCGCGGTGGTGGCCCTCTGTCTCGTCACGGTATGGACAGCAGGCGCCGATGTTCCCAACGTCGCGTCGGGCGACTTGACCGCAGTGTTCAAGACACTCCGGGGGGACAACCTCATCGACAACCCGCGCAAGGCAACCACGAGCGCGGGATACCTGCGTTTCCTCAGCGCCCCCGCGGGCAACTATTTCGAGCAGGAATCGCAGACAAAGACAGCCGACCCCGGCGCCGCCGCCAAAGGGTTCATGCTCGACCATGCCGGTGCCTTCGGAATGCCCAGCCCCAATCTCGACTACGACGTCGAGCGTGTGAACACGGCTCCTGCGCGAACGTACGTCCGCCTTCAACAACAGTACATGGGCCTCGACGTGTTTGGCGCCCAAGTTAGCGTCCAGTTGGCAGAAGATCAGAACGTGCAGGCCGTCCTGTCCGACATCATGCGGGATACGAACAGATTCGACGGCGGCCTTGTGTCGCTTGTGCCGTCCGTGCCGCCTCTTGACGCTCAAGCCGCCGCCAAAGCGGTGTTGGCATCCGAACACGAGGACCTCCATTTCGACGCCACCGATCCCGTATTGGTGGTGTACGTGCCAAACGTGGTCGGTTCACTCGGCCAATCCCAACTCGTATGGGAACTGGAGGTCTCCTGCGTCGAAACCTCCCTTATTCGCGAGAAGGTGCTGGTGAATGCCCATACCGGCATCGTGGTCCTGCATTTCTCCATGGTGCCTCAATCCAAGAACCGGCAGATCAGCGACAACAACAACAATTCGTCCGGTGGCGTGGGTGCCCTGGTCCGTTCCGAAGGCGACGGGCCGACAGGCATCAACGATGCGGACTTGGCTTACGACTACCTCGGCGACGTGTACGACTCATACTTCAATTGGCACGGTTGGGACAGCATCGACGGGTTCGGCATGACACTCAACGCCACCGTCCGCTACTGCGACGCCTACTACGGGTGCCCCATGGCAAACGCGTTCTGGGATGGCGTCAGCAGGATGTATTTCGGCGACGGATTCGTCGCGGATGATGTCGTCGCCCACGAGTTGACCCACGGCGTCACGACGTACACATCGGACCTCATGTACTGGAGCGAGTCGGGTGCCATCAATGAGGCCTTCTCCGATATTTGGGGCGAGTTCATTGACCAGAGCAACGGGCGGGGGACGGACTCCGAAGCCGTGAAGTGGCTCATGGGCGAAGATGCCCCGGGCGGTGCCATCCGAAGCCTGAAGGATCCGATGAGCTTCCAGAATTGGTTCCCCGACTCTGGGTACATTCCCATGCCGGACAGGTACAAAGGCATCGGTTGGTACGAAGGTGTCTACGACAATGAAGGTGTCCACCACAACATGGGCGTCGGAATGAAGCTCGCCTATCTATTGGCCGATGGCGACAACTTCAACGGGTATCAGATCGTCGGGCTGGGCATCCCCAAGACAGCAGATCTATTCTGGGAGGCTCAGTCCAAGCTGCTCACCAAGTATTCCGACTACCGGGATTTGGGTTCAGTGTTGCAGCTGGCGGCGGCCAATCTCTCGTTCTCGCAGGGGGAAACCAATACGGTTGTGAGTGCGCTGTATGCGACGGAGATTCTGAAACTCGAAGGATTTCCGCTCAGAAATCTCCGAGCCACGCCTATCGAGAACCAAACCGTTGTCTCCCTAGCCTGGGATCCCCCAACCTATCCTGGTCGCTCAACTGCGGTCACTGTCGTCCGCAAGACCGGTTCCTTCCCGGTCAGCACCAGCGACGGGACCGTTGTGCTGAATAACAGCACGGACACTAGCGTGGCCGACACCTCGGTCGCCCTTGGAACTGAGTATTTCTACACCGTCTTCGCCACCGATCCCGCCGGCAACGCACCCCAGTATGCGCGTGTCACCGCCGGAGATCCGACACCCGACATCCTCACTGAAGGCTTCAGCTTTGGCACGGATTTGTCGTTCACCCAGATTACGTTCCATCCTGTTGGAAGCCTGTCTGCGGCCGAAGCATCAGGACTTCCCGAGGCCTACGTCAACTACGGTGACTACGTAGCGGCGGTCCGCAGCACCTCGGAAATCGGAAACGCACTTCCCATTCAGAAGGAAGACATTGTACGGCTTCCACTCACGGACGACGACTTCGTCGATATCCCATTGCCTACCGAGGTACCGTTCTTCGGTGACATGGTCTCGGATTGGGTGCTCTCGTCGAACGGGTTCCTCACGCCACGCAGCGTATACATCGCCGACAGCATGTACAGCGACGTTGGGCCTACCATCTCCATCGAGGAACACTTGCGGGTACCACGCATTTCGTTCCTGTTCGCCGACCTGGACCCCCACAGCGGCGGCGAGGTTTGGGGACGTTATCTGGATGACCGCGCGGTCATTACCTATGAGAACGTCCCTGAATGGACCAATCATGAGGGGAACACGGTCCAATGTGAGCTGTTCTATAACGGTCAGATCCGCCTTACCTTCCTGGGCCTCAATGTCTCGCGCTCCGTAGTCGGCCTTTCGGACGGCCGTGGCATGGCTAAGAATCCCGTGGACATAGCCAACCATGTGGACCCGCCTCGCTTCCTGCTTTCCGACCTGTCCGGCCTGCCACCCCAGGCGCCGTTCTATCTGGTGCCTATCCCGGCGCAAATGGTTCGCGAAGGCGAAACGATCGAGTTCACGGCGCAGGCCGTCACGGGCTTCACCCCCGTCACGTTCACGTTGGAGTCTGTTCCTGGCGCAGTTCTGAGCGCCACGTTCGAGCCCATCAACGATACGTCGTACCGGTTCACTTGGATCCCGAGTTCGTTCAGTTCACCCAGTTACTCGTTCATTGTGTCTGCGACTTCCGGTGAATTCACCGCCTCCCAGTGGGTGAATATCTCCGTCGTTGACGTGCCAATATATCCTGTCGCCTTCGACCTTCAGCTTCTGCCGCCCGAACCCCGAAGCTCCGCCGATCTCGCGGGTACCTACGCCTACGCGCAGCTTCAGGGCTACGGCGAGGCCGGCACGATCATCTACTGGTTCAAGAACGGTGCATTCCTGCCGGCCTTCACAGGCCTTCTGAGTGTCCCTGCGGAGGCCACCCATGCCGGTGAGGTCTGGAATTTCACCGTGAGACCCGGCACCTTCGCAGGCGGCGGTCTCCTGCAGGGCGAAACCCAAGTCTCACCCATGGTGACAATCCTCCCGGACATCATCACCGACGCCAACAAGGACGGCACCGTCAACTCGGTCGATGTCCAGTTGGTGGTCCGCGGGGCCTTGGGCATCACTGAAGACACCGGTGCAGACGTGGACGGTGACGGCGAGACGACGGCCGTCGATGTGCAGCACGTGTTGAATGCCACCCTCGGCGGAGGTGCGGAGTAGGGTCAGCCCGATCGCCTTAGCGATTAGACAATCGAAAACGGCCGTGGACTCGAATGTCCACGGCCGTTCTTTTATGCTCATGGTTGGGCCAGCATCTGGCTCAACGCTAACCTGGCAGTGCCCAGCCCTCCCGGCACTCCCGCGCCAAGTGTCGCGATGCGTCCGCGTCGCCCGTGATTCGCATGTTCTCCGCGTCCCACGCGACCTTGCGCCCCGCGCGCATCGCCACCACGCCCAGCAACACCGTCTCGGTCAGCGGCCCCGAATAGGCGAAACCGGAACACGCGGGCCGATCCTCCCGGATCGCGTTGATCCATTCCTTGTAAGGTCCCCTGGCCCGGGGAAGGCTCGGGTCCGGACGTTTGTAGTCGCGGTCCAATTCCTCAGGAAAGAGGCGCGGGTTTCCGCCATACGTGCTGCACGTCAGCACCCCCTTCTCTCCCAGGAACAGGGTCCCATTGCCCCCGTCGCCCAATTGGACATCCGGTGCGATCCCCTCGGGCCGGTCGGGTTGCAGACCACCCTCATACCAGTACAAGGTCACCGGGCAAAACCGCTGCCTCTTCCACTTCCGGGCAGGGAATTCATACTTCACGATAGCCGGTCCCGGGGCAGTCTGGGTGTTCGCGCCTTCGCTCCGAATACACTCCACCGTCGACGGCGGACCCAGTTGCAGCGCCCAGTTCGCCGCGTCCATGATGTGGCACGCCATATCGCCCAGCGCGCCCGTGCCGAAGTCCCACCAGCCCCGCCAATTCCCCGGATGGTACCCGTTGTTGTACGGCCGGGCCGCGGCCGGTCCCAGCCAGAGATCCCAATCCAGGTACTCCGGCACCGGTTGCTCCGGAAGCGGCGCTGTCGCCCCTCGGCCCCATTTCGTGCCCGAGCGATCCGTCCAGCAATGCACCTCCGCCACCTGCCCGATAGCCCCGTCCCAGATCATCTCGCAGATCTCGCGGACCCCCACGGCCGAGTGGCCCTGGTTCCCCATCTGCGTGCGCACGCCGCGTTCGCGGGCCATGACCGTGAGCGCGCGCGCTTCGCCCATCGTCAGCGACAGTGGCTTCTGGACATACACATGCTTGCCAAGGCTCATGGCCGTCAGCGCCGCGATAGCGTGAACGTTATCCGGTATGCCCACACTCACCGCATCAATGCCCGATTCCTTCTCGATCATGGTGCGGAAGTCCGCGTACTTCGGCGCCTGGGGCCAACTGTTGAATGCGCCCGCTCCTCGCTGCGAATCCACATCGCAGAGTGCAACGACCTCGACTCCCTTCACATGGGCCAGCGATCCCAGATCCCGTCCGCCCTGCCCGGCGCAACCGATGGCCGCCAGTCCGATCGTCTCGTTCGGCGACCGGGACGACACAATGCCGGGGGCCTGCGCCCCCTTTCGTGCACATCCCGCCACCGTCATCGTCGCGCTTGCCAAGAACGCCCGTCGCGTGAAATCCCGTCTGCTCATCGTTGTACCCTCTGGTCATGGCGCACTGTCGTGCAGCCTACTCACCTTTGGACAGATCCACCAGCCAAATGTTCCTGAATTGTAGGTAGTTGCCGTGGCCTTGAAGCCGGACTCGTCCCGGGTCGCTGGGCGGCGGCTTCTGCCGGCCCGTTTCCTTATAATTCGTCAGCCACTTCAACTCCTGATCGGTGTGGATTGGAACGCCGTTGTGCAGGACCGTCATCCGGCCGTTCTCCACCAGCTTCCCGGCCCCGTCGAACCGAGGCGCCCGATAGGTGATGTCGTACGTCTGCCACACCAGCGGCGCGCGGCACGCGTTCACATGCGGCGCCGAGAGTTTGTACAAGGCGCCGCACTCGTTGTAGTAACCCTCGAGGCCGTAGCTGTCCAGAATCTGCACCTCGTACACATCCTGCACGAACACCCCGCTGTTGCCCCGTTGCTGACCCCGTGCCCGCGGCACGAAGGGAAGACGGAATTCCACGTGCAACCGGATGTCGCGCCACTTCCCCTTCGACTCCAGATACCCCGCGTCAGGCGTCACCATCAAGGTCCCGTCCTCACCAACCACGCAATCCTCGGCACCGTCCCACGCCTCCACCCCCGAACCATCGAACAGGACTACCGCCCCCTCCGGAGGCGCCGTGCCAAGCGTGGGCGATTTCCGCTCCACCCGCGCCATCGTGAACGTTAACCTCCGGCCTCGTCCTCCGGTGAAGGTCTTGCCGTCCGTCACGCCGTGGTACCCGCCCGTATCGAAGCGAAGTTTGCCCCGTTTCGGCTCCACTTCCGTCTCCACCAGCACCGGACACCGCATGTCGAGCTTGCTGACCACCCGGATACGGTACTTGTCCCGGCCGAGGGCAATGACCTGCGCCGCAACATCCGGATTGATCGTCTCCTGCGCTCCCCAGCGTCCGACATAATCGCCTACAAAGGGGTCGGGCTTCTTGGGATAGGAGTCTTCGAACGACATGGCGGCCGTGGCCAAGCCGGGCGATAACGTGCAGTACAACACGGCTGCGAGGACCTTGAATCCAACGGTTTGCATAAGACTTCCTTCCTAAAGGTTCTAGGGACGGGCTGGACGAGGGGGCGTAATGAGCCGGGCAGAGCCCCGCGAGATTGTACCGAGCCTCCCGCATGCATAGCCGCCCCGAGCGCGGCCAGATCGTCCACCTCCGATCATAGTCCTGCCCGGGATGGAGGTCAAACGAATACTCGCGCCGGTTTCTGCGCCACCGCCCCATCTGGTAGAATCGCCTTCCGAGAGGCGACACACCATATGCACTACCGCACACGCGTCAAACGGGCCTTTTACGTGGCCCTCATCATGCACGTCATCCTGCTGGTTCTACCCACCACGTGGTCGGCCAGCCGGGACGCCTTCGGTGTGACCCCGTCGTCCGCGCCCCTCGTGTTGAATCTGGCGCCACGCGAACAGCCGCCCATGCGCCTCGTCGACGCCACCGCGCCCGCCGACCAGCCCGCCCAACCCGATACCGACCTCATCGCGGAACACGACTCGAACGCCCGCGACGCCGACACCAACCGCGGCATCGCCGCCGCACCCCGCGTGGACATTCTGGACGAGTTCGACGAGATCCCGGTGCCGCGCGGCGCTGCCGGACCGCCCGCGTTGCCAGCGGCGGTTCCGGCGCTTGCAGACGCCCCTTCTCCAGGTGAATCCGCACCAAAGCCGGCCGAAGCGGGGCTTCAACCTGTGGAGGCCGTGGAGCCGCCCCAGCCCGAACCAGCGCCCGAGATCCCCGAACCGATCCAACTCGCCAAGGCCGACACCCTTGCCGGCGGACCCGAGCCCACCGACTCCCGTGGCCGTGTCGAGGGCGGCGTGAAGAATCCCGGGTCCCTCGCCTTCGAAGCAAAGAAGCACGAGTTGGCCCCCTATCTCAAAGACATCAAGACCCGCGTCGAACGTCGTTGGAAGGCGCTCATCGCCCTCCGCTACAGCGGCTCCCAACCGACCAAAGCCGTGGTCGATTGCGCTATCACCCCCAAGGGCACCCTTAAGTTCGCGACCATCGTCGACCGCGGATCCTCGGCGACCTTCGGCCCCTTGTGCGAACAGGCGCTCAAGACGGCCGCGCCCTTTCCTCCGTATCCCTTCGACGTGTCGCCCATCTACCAGAACGACTGCATCGAGATTCGTTGGACCTTCAGTTTCTTGCACCGCTGACGCCAAGTCGGGATAATCCCCCGGAAACGCACACAGGAGTTGACATGTTTCAGATGTTCGTGATGCTCAAGCAAGGCGGATGGATCATGGTTCCGCTGGGCGCGTGTTCCATCATCGGCCTGACCATCATCATCGAACGGTTCGCGGCCCTGCGCCGGAGGGCCGTCATCGACGAACGCGTCGTCCGGCTGCTCGCGGAGTATTCGGATCGCACGTCCGCCGAGAAGGCCATCGCCCTGTGCCGCCGCGCCAAAGGACCTTTCGCCCGTCTCGTCGAAGAACTCATCCGCGCCCGCGACCTCGACCATGTCCAGTCCCTCGAACTCATGCACGCGACCGGGCGCACCCAGGTGGGCACCCTCGAACGCGGCCTCATCCTGCTGGAAATCATCGCCGGGGCCAGCCCGTTGCTGGGTCTGCTCGGCACCGTGCTCGGCATGCGCAACGTCTTCGACGCCATCACGGCGCAAGGATTGGGAAACCCACAGGTGCTATCGGGTGGAATCTCAAAGGCCTTGGTGACCACCGTCGCCGGACTGTGCGTGGCCATCCCGACATTGGCCTGTCACGCGTGGTTCTGCCGACGCGTCGATGATCTGGCTGTCGAGATGCAGGACCGAGGCACCGGCTTCATCGCCAAGCTCCAAGCCCTACGCCACCGATAGACCGCCTCAGATCTCCGGCTCCGACTCCAAGGTCCAACACCACCTACGCGGGCTTCTCCTCGGCAGCGGGGGCAGGTTCCTCGGCAGGCTTCTCCTCGGCTGCAGCTTTCTCGGCTGCGGCCTTGTCGGCAGCGGCTTTGTCGGCAGCGGCTTTGTCGGCAGCGGCTTTCTGCTCCGCGGCAATTTTCTCGGCGGCAGCCTTGTCGGCAGCAGCCTTCTCGGCAGCAGCCTTCTCGGCAGCAGCTTTCTGCTCCGCGGCAATCTTCTCGGCAGCGGCCTTATCGGCAGCAGCCTTGTCGGCAGCGGCTTTCTGCTCCGCGGCAATCTTCTCGGCGGCGGCCTTCTCGGCAGCGGCCTTTTCGGCGGCAGCCTTGTCGGCAGCAGCCTTATCGGCGGCGGCCTTATCGGCAGCGGCCTTATCGGCAGCAGCCTTATCGGCAGCAGCCTTGTCGGCAGCGGCCTTATCGGCAGCAGCCTTGTCGGCAGCGGCCTTGTCGGCAGCGGCCTTGTCGGCAGCGGCCTTGTCGGCAGCGGCCTTGTCGGCAGCGG
>JAAEQP010001321.1 GCA_024231375.1 bacterium
CTGTCTCGTTTCTGGCCTAGCAGCCCGTTGAAATTCGCCCTTTACGCCGCGCGGGTGGTTCTTGTAGCGTTCGCGGTGCGAGGGAGTGCTGACCATAGCGGCGTAAGCTCGGTGACCATCCATGCCGCCAGAACGCGCCAGACGACTCGCACCGAGGCCCCTGAAGGCCGCCATACACGCAATAAAGCGAGAACAGAGACCCCGGCGCCCTGCAGCGCTCGCGGTGTTCCGATCCCGAAGAGCTTGCGCATCATCACGCCGAGGTTTCGCGCCGCTGCATGGATCGTGTAGCGTTGGCTCACGCGCTGAAGCCCGCGAAGCCAACTCCGTCGTGCCCCGCCCGTCTCGCACGTGTGCGCGAAGCTCCGTTCGGCGTACTCACTTCGCAGACGATTCAGGCGTTTGCCACGCTCCCCATTGACGCGGCGGCGATTCGCATGCACGGCCACCTGATACCCATCCGGCTTGTCCGTCCACTTCCGTCGATCGTGACGCTTGCTCTCCGGGATGTACGTCCGAATCCCCCAAGATGCATACTGCGCCAACGAACACGATTCGTGGTAGCCTTTGTCGCACACGATCTCCTTGATCTCCGCCTCACTACCGCACTGGATCAGGTTCGCCTGGGCTGCAATCACACTGTCGATACCCGATGCAGAATCTGATCGATCGCCTGCATGAATCGTGGCCGCCAGCAGCATGTCGGTTTCCAGATCCACCACGTGCTCAGCCTTATGCGCCAGATGCGTACGCCCGTCCTTCATCTTCGTGATCCGACTCTCCGGATCACTCGGCGACACCCAGTCCTTGTTGGACACCTTCTTGCCCTTCTTGTCGAACCGGCGAAGGTCCTCGTCGGTCGGGTCCTCGATCCCCGCTTCCTTCGCGAGCTTGGTCAGGTAGGCCTTCCAGCCGTCCCCCGTGTCGCGGCGGACGATCGATTTCATCGCCGCATTCGCCTCCACCAGCGTGGCGTCCACGGCCACCGTCTTGCCCTTCAGCAGCTTCTTGACCCGGGCGATCTTCAGAACGAACGGAAAGACCTGCTCGTGCTTTTCGATCGGAAGACGCTGCCCCACACGCGTCAGCGACGAGTGATCCGGCGTCTTCTCCGTCGGGCCGTAACCCAGGAACGTCTGCAGCGAACGGCTGTCCGCACACCGCCAAGCGATCCCGCGTTGCGAATCCAACCCCTCCAAGTACCCGATCATCAACATCCTGAAGTACACGCCCGGCGGAATGCCCTCCCGGCCCTTGTTCTCGGCGTAATAGGGGCGGCACAGATCCTCGACGAATGAATCGAACTCGTGCTCGGCAAGAAGCCGGTTGAGTTGCTCGTAAAATACGTGGCCCGGCGACGTCGGCAGGTCAGTGCTCGCGATCCATGCCTCCTGCCGTTCGCCTCTCCGCCGTCCCATCGACATGATCAAGCCCTCCTGGCTGACACCATGCCATCACCACCCTCAAGATGCGTGCCAAGAAAGGCCGAATTTCAACAGGCTGCTA
>JAAEQP010001322.1 GCA_024231375.1 bacterium
CCCCAACAGACGGCGCCACACCTGGGCACTCCGCGGCGTGCTGGTTGTCGTCGCACTGACCTGCGCGGCCTGCACCCATGCGTCGGAGAGCTCCGAACCCGCCCGGCTCACGGGTACCCTGTGGTGGATGACACCCGACCAAGCGGCCCAGTCCATCGAAGCGTGGCGCACGGAACTGGACGCCATCCAAGCGCTGGGAATGGACCTCCTCATCCTCAACGGCCCCTTCGTCGGCCAGGATCTTGCCGAGAATACCGAAGACCCTCTGATTCCTTTCTTCGAGGAGTTGGACCGTCGCGGCATGCGCGTCTACCTGGACACGCTATTCGCATCGCAGTGGTGGACGCTCGAAGATCCCGCGGAAGAGATCGCGCGCGCACGGAAACGAATCGCCTTGTTGCACAAGCGCTACGGACGGTTCGCGTGTTTCGAGGGGTACTACGTGCCCTACGAGCTCTACGTGTTCTGGGGCGATCACGCCGACCTCATCCGTGCGCTGTACCGGGACGTGTCGGCCGCGTGCAAAGCCGTGGCCCCGGACAAGCCGGTCATGATTTCGCCTTTCTTCATCCTCGACCACGAAGGCTACCTTGGGAGCTTTCGATACGCCTCGCCCGACGAGTATCAAGCCTTCTGGACCGACATTCTGGCCGATGCCGACATCAGCATTGTGGCGCTGCAAGACAGCGGCGAGCATTTGTCCTTCTACACATTCGAGCAACGGGCGCCCTTCTTCCAAGCCATGAAGAACGCCTGCGACGCCACCAATACCCAACTGTGGGCCAACCTCGAGACGGGCGAGCTGCACGTGGCGGGTTTCGACGACTACGTCGCGCGGTTCGGCAGGAAGACCCACGTGAACGACCCGAAGACCCAGCCCTATTGGCGCGCTGTGCCCGCGGACAAGCTCAGCCGGAAACTGACGTTCGCGGCGGAGTACTCACCGACCGCCATCACATGGGGATACCGCGAGTTCCTCCGCCCGGCCCTCGGCCCGGATGCCAAACACATCCATGGACAGTACGCGGAAGTGCTCGGAAAGTGAGAGGTGAGGGGGCTCAACAAAGGAGGGCCCCTCGATTCCTGGGACGGGAACCGAGAGGGCTATGGGAATTCGTATTTGTCTGTTCTGTCGGCCTTTGGCTGAAGGCCTGGAGCTCCAGGTTCAAAGCCTTTTCCCGGCGGAATTCCGGGGTCGACCTCCGTGTCGAATTGTCGTGATGACCTCCGTGTCTCACGTCTATTCAATACATCGGCAGGTAACGCCCGATCTTGAGCCGCTGGCAGTGATCGAATCGATGCCGTAACGCCATTCTCTGAGAGTGTCTGATGTTTCAACGGGGGGAAGCGCGTGATTGCACGCATGCCACTGGTGGACCTTGAGCTGACCCGGTTGTCCCGCAGATGGACAACCTACGCCCTCCGTGCGTTCGTCGCGGCGGGAGCGCTCATCTATATCACAAGCTACGGTAGCCTCCAGTACCTGTCCTCCAGGCAGTCGCCCGAGGAAGCCGCACAGTTCCTGGGGCAGATGCTGAGCCACACCGCGGGCCTGTTCCAATGGTTCGTCGCCTTGGCGGTCGCGCCGTTGCTGACGGCGGGCGCCATCGCGGAGGAACGCCGGCAGGGCACATTGAGCACCCTCATGCTGGCCGAGTTCCGGGGCAGACAGATCTACTTCGCCAAGCTCATGACGGCGGTGCTGCACGTCGAACTCATGCTGCTCAGCGTGCTGCCGCTGCTGGCCATCGCGTCCTTGTTCGGGGGAATCGACGTGCCGCTCGTCTGCAGGCAGTTCGTGGTGCTCACCGCCACGGCCATCGCCGTTTCCACGCTCGGACTGTGGTACTCGACGAAGGCGTCCACGCCCCTCGAAGCCCTCTTCTACACGGTGCTGACCGTTTCTCTGTGGCTCGGCGCGACGGAGATCATTGACCGAATCCTGGTGCGCCTTGGGGGCGGCGGGCTGCTGATAGGCATGGGCCTCTGGTCCGTGGGTGTCGTGTTTGGCGGCCCCACGACGACGCTGGCCATGTGGCTTCCGGGAGTCGCCATCGCCCTCTGCATCAGCTTGTGCGCTCTCCTCGCAGCGCTCCGCGCGCTACCCAAGGCCGCTGTCGCTCGCAACGCGCCGCCCAAACGCCGACAACCGTCGAAGTCCAACTGGATCCTCGACCGGTGTCTTCCCATTCGGCCCCTCGGGCGACTGTTGACGGCGGGCGGTGAAGGGTTGGTGGTTCATTCGTGGCGCCGCCGCATGCGCATGTGGGCCGCCTTGGGACTTGTACCCCTGGCCTTCCTGCCATGCGCGGGAACGGCGTTGTTGTGGGCACTCATCTGCTACGACGTCACGTCGACCATCGGCGCGGCCCGGCGGAACGGCGCCCTCGACGGGCTGATGGTCGCGCCTGAGACCAGCCGCGCGTTTGCGAAGACGATTCTTCAGACCTTCCTGCGCCGTTCGTTGTTGTTTCTGCCCGCACTGGCGGGTCCCATACTCTACTACTTCGCCCTGGGGATCTCAGTACTCTACGAACCGGCATTCTTCATTTCCCAACTCCTGTTGCCCCTGCTCTACCTCTTCACGTGTGTCTCGGTGGGGTGCATGGTGTCGCTCCTGCCCGGATCGCCCGTCGCCCAGACGTGCATGGCCGTGTTAGGGATCCTGGTGTACAACCACGCATCGTGGCGCGCTGTGTCCATGCTCCTCACCATGGCCGGGGTAGGCAGAATGGGTCCATCCGTGTGGGCCTCTTGGGCGGTCAGCCTGGCGCTCACCGGGGGCCTCGGCGTATTCGCCTACTTCATGTTCCGCCGGTTCCTCGGCTACGCCTGGCGGAACGAACGGGCCGGGATGAGCCACCAGACGGCCTGAAGACGGTCGACACGTAGGTCGACCCTACCGCATCACCCGTATGCGTTGGGGGTCCACAAGAACGGATTGTCGCGGGGTAGGGCCGCGCTACGTCGCGACCGTCTTGAGGGTCCCTGATGCGAATTCCCGCCTGCGGCATTGGCCCTATACGGCCCTGAAGACGCCGCCTGGACACGCTCAGTCCCGTAGGGACGCCCCGAAGATAGCCCCGGGTTTCAACCCGGGGTAAGCCGCCCTCCCTTGAGAGAGTCCCGTAGGGACGACGGAGCACGCAACGTCTCGATTGCCCACGCTCGCCCCGATCCTGGACAAGCCCGCCGATTTTGTCTAGAGTGATAGACTCGGCCGCAAGATGGCCGGGACGGTACGAAACCACCAGACGGTCGACACAGAGGTCGACCCTGCCACATCACCCGTATGCGTTGGGGGCCTGCAAGAACGGGTAGTCGCGGGGTAGGGCCGCGCTACGTCGCGGCCGTCTTGGCCCTGCCCGGTATTCTGAAGAAGGTCGATACGTCGGTCGACCCTACCGAAAACCTGGAGTTCCGGGACCCATCTGCCCTACAGTGGTGGCCTCACTGAGTCTAAGGGGGGAAGCGCGTGATTGCACGCATGCCACTGGTCGATCTCGAACTGACCCGGTTGTCCCGCAGATGGACAACCTACGCACTGCGTGCATTCATCGCGGCCGGGGCGTTGGTGTATATCGCGTCGTGGACCGGCGTTCGGACGTCGCGCTTCTGGTGGCCGCCTCAGGAAATGGCGGAGGTCATTGGCCTCGGCCTAGTCAGGACCGCGGAGCGCTTCCAATGGTTCGCGGCCCTCGTGGTCGCGCCATTGCTAACCGCAGGCGCCGTCTCGAACGAGAGGCGGGAGGGAACTCTGAGCACCCTGATGCTGGCCGAATTCCGTGGGACACAGATCTATTTCGCGAAACTGGGTACGACCCTCCTCCACGTCGAGTTGATGCTGCTCAGCGTGCTGCCGCTGTTGGCCATTGCGTCGTCGCTGAGTGGTGTTGACGTGCCTCTTGAGTGCGGACAATTCGTGACACTGACGGCGGTTTCCATCGCCGTCTGCACGCTGGGCTTGTGGTTCTCCACACGGGCATCAACTCCGCTCGAAGCATTCTTCTACACAGTGCTGACGGTCTCCCTGTGGCTGGGAGGGACCAGCTTCATAGACACCATTCTGATACGCATATGGCCTGCGGGGCCGTTCCTCGGCGTCGGCGGGTTGAGGGCGCGGCCGCTTGGAGGCTATCCCATGCCCCTCGCGCAGTGGGTGCCCGGCGTAGCCATTGCCTTGAGCATCAGCATGTGCGCCCTTCTGGCAACGCTCCACGCGCTGCCAAAGGCTGCCATCGCACACGACGCGCCACGACGACGCACGCCGACGAAATCCAGCAGATTGCTGGACCGGTATCTCCCGGTCGAACCCGCCGCACAACTCCTCATAGCGGTAGGACAGGGCTTGGTGGTCCATACGTGGCCGCGGCGCTTGCGCCTGTACGCTGCGGTTGGCCTGATGCCGCTGGTCTTCCTGTCGCGCGCGGGCTATCTACTACTTTGGGCGCTCATCTGCTACGACGTGACCTCAACCATTGCGGCTGCGCGCCGCAACGATGCTCTGGATGGAGTGTTGGCCACCCCGATTGAGAGCCGTCGATTCGCCACAGCCGTCTATCGGGTCTTCCTTCGCCGCTCCCTGTTGTTCCTGCCCGCCCTTCTGGCATGGTTCTTCTACGTGTGCTACGGGTATCGGGGAGCGACCTGGCCACTGTTCTTCATCGCGACTTGGCCCGACATTGTGGATCCCTTCGTACAGGTGTCCGCATGCGTCGCGGTCGCGTGCTTCGCGGCGACGCTGCCCGTGCCTCCCGTGGTTCAGACATGCTTGGCGGCCCTGGGCATCTCGGGCCTTCGGCATCTTGCCTCGAGGTCCTTCTTCTGGGTGTTGGGCAGGGGCATCGCTTTCCGCGCATTCTCGTGGGCGACCTATAAGGCCCTCCCGATCATCGCGACAGTCGCCCTGGGCATCTGGGCGTACTACATGTTCCGCCGCAGATTGGGAACCGTCTGGAGAAACGAGCGCCCCGCGCCCAGCCTCATCCGCCGTCTGCGGCATTGGCCATATGGTGTGGAACAGGACGGATAGGCGGGGGCGAATTCTGTTGTGCGCCCAAGCTGCGGCGGAAGACGGCCGCGACGTAGCGCGGCCCTACCACGCGACCACCTGATAGTGCAGTCACTCCGTGCGCGCCGGAAACGCGGTAGGGCCGACCTCCGTGTCGGCCGTCTTGTGGCTCACCGATGCCTCCATTTGCGGACCCAATCCTGGACAAGCCCGCCGATTTTGTCTAGAGTGATAGACCCGGCCGCAAATTGGCCAAGCCGGGACGGAACCACCAGATGGGAGCAACGCGCCGCCATGAGCGAATCGACTGACACCATCACGCGTGAATACGGGATTTCCTTGGCCGAATGGTCGCTTCACCGCACCATCGGCGCGGGCGAGGGCAAGGTGCCGCACCTCGACCTGCCCAAGGTCGCGCGGCAGGACTTCGACATCGGCGCCGTGGAACTGGTGAGCACCATGCTTGCCGCCACCGACCCCGCCTACCTCGACGAATACGCCAGGAACGCCGCGGCGAACGACGTCAAGACCTTGCTCATCATGGTCGACAACGAAGGCGCGATTGCGTCGCCCGACCCCGACGACCGGGCCGAAGCGGTGACGCGCCACTGCGCCTGGATCGACATCGCGGCAACGTTGGGGTGCCATTCCATTCGCCTGAACTGGCATGGGGTCGACGCGGATGCCGCCAAACGGCCCTTGGAGTGCCGCGACGTCATCGCGCGGTCCGTGGCACCGTTCCGAGCCTTGTGCGACCACGGCGACAAAAAGAACATCAACGTGGTCATCGAGAATCACGGCGGTCCGTCGTCGTATCCCGAGGCCATGGTGCAACTGATGACGACCGTGGACCACGAACGGTTCGGCACGTTGCCGGATTTCGGCAATTTCCCGGGAGACGTGGACCGGTATCTGGCCACGGACCTCCTCATGAACTTTGCCAAAGCCGTGAGCGCCAAGTGCGTCGATTTCGACGACGCCACGGGCGACGAATCCACCATGGACTACGGCCGCCTCATTGAGATCGTGTGCGACAAGCACGGCTACGAAGGCTACATCGGCATCGAATACGGCGGCGGCCGGTTGAGTGAATATGAAGGAATCGCAGCCTGCAAGCGTCTACTTGAACGGTTGAAGACCGCCTGACGCTGCACGGCTTGGACGAAACCGACGGAAAGGGACAGGGACGATGAACGATCTATCGCGTAGAGGCTTCTTGAAGGCAACGGGGTCCGCGACACTGGGACTCAGCGCCCTGACATCGGGCGCTGCGCTTGCAGCGCCCCGCAAGTTCGGGGTTTCGCTGGCGGGCTGGTCGCTCCACCGCACCATCGGCGTGGGCGATGGCAAGACCCCCATGCTCGACATGCCCAAATTGGCCCGCCAG
>JAAEQP010001323.1 GCA_024231375.1 bacterium
TGCCGGGGTGCGGGTGAACGACCCGCTGTATGCGAAGGCGTTGGTCATGGATGACGGGGCAACGAAGCTGGCCATCATTGCCATGGACGTGACGGCGATTGGCGGCATTGGCGAGGTGGGGGATGACTTCCTGCCGACGTTGCGGGGGCGGATCGAGACGGAATTGGGGATTCCCGGTCGGAACGTGCTCGTCAATGCTTCGCACAATCATCCGCCCGGTCGCTTGCTGTGCGAACCCGCGGAGCAGTTGGAGCGCACGTTTGATGCGGTGCGCCGGGCGGCGGAGAACCTGACGGCGGTGAAAGTGGGCGCGGGGGTAGGGCATGAAGATCGCATCGGGATGAACCGGACGCTGCGGTTGAAGAACGGCAAGGCGTGGACGATTCGCCACGGCAACCCGTGTCCGCCGGACGACGAGGTGGAAAGCGTTGGGCTCATCGATCCGGAAATCGGTATCCTGCGTGTGGACCGACTGGACGGGACGCCGCTGGCGGTGGTCTTCAACTACGCGTGCCATCCGTACATCACGGTGCCGCGGGGCGGGGTAACGGCCGATTATCCGGGGTTCGCGTCGGCGGTGATCGAAGAGAATCTGGGCCACGACGCCATGGCGCTGTTCCTGCAAGGGGCGGGCGGCGACATCACGTCGGTGCTCTATAAGGACGTGCATCGTCCGCGCGATTCGGAACCGTTGGGCCGCATGCTGGGGCTGAGTACGCTGAAGGGCCTCCGCGGGATCGAGACGAAAGACGTGACGTTGAGCGTCATCAATGAGGACCTCGCGTTACCGCGCAAGGCCGACTTCGAAGAACGTGTCGCCGAACTGGAGGCCGAGCAGGAGAAGCTGCTTAAGTCGATGGCGGGCACGAGCCTGAATTTCCGGACGTTCCTGCCGCTGTATCTTCAATACGAGCTGAATGCGGAGCACCCGTCGTACTATTCCTATCGGTACTTGCAGTCGGAACAGTTGGGGACTGACGAATTGTCGGGCATCGACGAGCAGAACCGGAA
>JAAEQP010001324.1 GCA_024231375.1 bacterium
CTTGTGCGCCACTCTGCAAGGTCCATGGAGGTCAGAGGGATCTTCTTCCAATCGTTGACGACCATCAACCCAGGGTCGCCCGCATTTAGCCCAGTGCTCATGTGCCCGAAGAAGACGAAGACCTTGGCCTTTTGGTCCAGGAGTTCCTTGACCTCCTCCTTAGACTGGGCGTATCTCAGATGCTCCACCTCGAATCCAAACCCGCCCAAAACGTTGTCTGCGTTGGTTCTGGACCAGAAGGACGCATTGGCCAACTCGTCTCCGCCTTCGATGACAACGGCCCTCCCTCTCGTGAGCCTCGCCACCAGTACCTGCGGCATGGCCAAGGGCGTTATCAGCATACTTTTAGAAAACCTAGGGACAGACTACGGGTTTTCTGTCTTTCGAGGCCTTCCGCCCTTCTTGGGGCGCACGACGCGCTGTAGAAGTTGTTCGAGTTGGTCCAGGAACGTCGGTGACCCGCAGGGGCGTCCCGTGTGGGTGTGTTGGCGGATACGTTCGCACGCGTCATCCTCTTCTCGCTCCTCATGCAGCCAGTCGGCCCAATCGTCAACCACGCCAGGCGGCGGGAAGTCCGGGGACAACAGCGGGTCGCTCCGCAACCCGCAATGTGCCGCCGCGCTGGACCACGCGTAGTCCTCCGCGCGTTCGACCATGCCCGCCCGCACGGGGTTGCGCTCGACATACCGCACCGCCGCCCACAGATGCCGTTCGTCCATTGGACACGAGTGAAACCGGCCCTGCCATACATGCCCCGACAGTTGGGTGCGCGAGTTGAAGTACATCGCGTACACCGTGTGCGCATCCCGCAACGCCAATCCGAGCGAATCCTCTCGCACCGGCACCGCCACCAGATGCACGTGGTTCGTCATCAAGCAGTACGCCCAGATCACCAGCCCCCGTTTGTCCGCATACTGCTTCATGAAGCGCAAGTATGCATCATGGTCCCCGTCCGTCTCGAACACGTCCGCCCGCCGATTCCCCCGTTGCGTTACATGATGCGGGAACCCGGGAACGACTATCCGTGCCACGCGACTCATGCGAATACACTAGCAGAAAAGGGGGCTACTCGCAACAGAAACCCGTAGTCTGTCCCTAGGTTTCCCTAGGTTTCCCTCACTCCATTGATACCCAATGGAGACAACAAGATCCCGCCAACGAGGCTTTTGCTATCCGGCGATGCGGGCACGGTTTCCCCATGGGAAGCGCCGGGCATGAGGCCTCCTGGGAAAGGTGCCGACGCAAGGAACTGACGATTTCTCTTGCACATGGCATACCTGCCGTGCTACACGGATGGCGCTCTTGCCGGTGGGCTGCGAGCGGAAATGAGGTGGATCGTGAATGTGTTGGTGATTGCGTGCGACACGCTGCGCGCGGACCATTTGGGTTGCTACGGGTACGAACGGGCGACATCGCCCAATCTCGATGCGTTCGCGGCGGAGAGCGTTGTGTTCGATTCCATGATCGCGCCATCCATTCCAACGCACCCCGCCTTCACGACGATCAATTCCGGCCAGTTCTCCATCACCCACGGCGTGGTGTCCCACGGCGGAAAAGAACCGCTGCCGCGCGGCATTCCCTGGCTACCCATGCTGATGCAACAGGCTGGGCATACGACGTGTGCGGTCGACAATCTGGCCGACTGGCGGCACGGATTCGGGCGGGGGTTCGAGTTCTACGTCGACCCGTCGAGCAAGCGCAAACTGGCCATCAACTGCGACAATCGCGACATCAACCGTCGCGCCATTCCGTGGCTGGAGGCGCACAAGGACGAATCGTTCTACATGCTGATCCACTATTGGGATCCTCACACGCCCTACCTGCCGCCCCGCGCATACCGCACGTTGTTCTACCAAGGCGACCCCAACGACCCGGACAACCACAGTCTGGACGCCATGGACGCCCATCCCTTGGGCAAGGCCTGGCGCGACACGTGGTTCTCGAAACTGGGTCCGCGCATCACAGACGCGGAGTACATCGCGGCGCTGTACGACGGCGAAATACGGTATTGCGACGAGGGCATCGGCAAACTCCTGAAAGCCGTGGACCAATTCGGCTTGCGCGAGAATACGCTGGTGGTATTCCTGAGCGATCACGGGGAACTCATGTACCGGCACGGGGTGTTCTTCGACCACCACGGGCTCTACGAAGGAAACGTTCACGTGCCGCTCATCGTGCGGCATCCGGAGTGCTCGCCGGGACGCGTTTCGGATCTCGTGGCCCATGTGGACGTCGCCCCAACCGTGCTGGACGCATGCGGCGCCCCGGCACCCGAAGCCATGGATGGCGTCAGCCTGATGCCGCACATGCGGGGCGAGGCGGCAGGCCCCGTGCGCGATTTCGTAGTGTGTCAGGAATGCACGTGGCAGATGAAGTGGGCGATTCGCACGCCCCGGCACAAGTTCATCCTGGCGCGGGAGCAAGACTTCTACGGCACGCCCATGCGCGAGCTATACGATCTCGAGGCGGACCCCCACGAGTTGCGAAACATCGTGGACGAGCAGCCGGAGACGGCCGTGGCGTTGGAAGGTCAGCTAGAGGGTTGGATTGCCGACAAGATGGCGCAGAACGAGTTGACTACTGACCCGCTCGTTGCCCATGGCCTCACCCTGGGGTCCGCGTGGAAGGACCAACCCGCGGACGAATAGCCGCGCGCTCCCCCTACTCGTGCCCGTCGAAGTGGACGCGTAGCGCGCTGACGTAGGCTTCCGCGAACTTCTCCCGCCACCATGGCTCCGCCAACCACTTGCAGTCCGTGCCGTTGCACATGTTGGCCGTTTCCACAAGGACCTTCGTGGGGATCTTGTTGTTCCTGAGCACGGCGGGCACGTACTGGGTCGTGCGGTTCTTGCGTATGACGTTGCGGATTGGATCGCTTCGGTCATGTCGCTTGATCCGGTGCTCCCCGAGTTGGTCCATCAACGTATCGGCGAAGTTGCGCGACAGGGCCTCGTCGCGTCGGCGTTCCGATGCCGTCGAGGTGAACGTCGCCCCTTCCTTGACCTCCTTCATGTGGCCATACTTCGACCCGGTCGAGGGTCGCTCACTGTCACGGCGGTACCGGGCGCCCGGGATGTAGATCATTGCGCCGCGAACTTGAGCGTTGAAGATGGCGTCCGTATGGATGCTTGTGAAGACCATCTTGCGCGATTCGGTCCCTCGCTTCAGTTCGTGTCGGTAGATTGAGTTTGCCAGGTACCACCGCAGATGGGCCGAGGTCGTCGCATCGCCGTTCGAGTAGTTCGGGTGTGTCAGAAGCACCTCATCGGTATCGTGCGCGAACCGCGACGCGTTGGTTGGCTCGTAACTCTGCGACGGGTCGCGCGTGAGGATATGCACCTTCGCGGCCGTCTGAGTCTCCAGGATGCGCTTGATTCGGCAGACAATGTCGTAATTCAGCTCATCCTCGTAGAGCTTGTACGTACCGTTGACAGTGCTGGCGCCGTGATCGCGCCCGCCATGACCCGCATCCAGAACGACAACCACGCCTTTGAGATTGCGCGCCGACACGCGCTCGTCCTTCAACTGCCGCGCTTCCTGGATGACCTCCTCATACTCGCGCCGCTCGGCACTGCCCTCAGGCTGGTACGGGGCCGACAGCATGGTCACCGGGATGAGTATTTCAGTCCCGGGATCCATGTCGCGAACGTCCTTGATGCCGCTCACCTTCTGAATGGTCTTGCAGGCATCCAGGATGTCGTCGTTGTCGCGGAAGTCGGTGAACCTGACCACCACAGCCGTGTAAAGCGCTTCACCCTTCTTCAGCTTGTACGTGGCGTACTGCTCGCCCTTGCGGGTGACGAACGACAGTGCCTCGGGACCCGCAATCTGGAAGTCCACGAGGTCGTCGGGCTCGGCGACCACGGCTGGGATACGATCCGGTGTGGGCTCCTTCATGACGTCGAGCAACATGTCGGCGGGGAACAGTATGCGTTGACCACTCAGGAGCGTCATGGTCTTCAGGTGGTTGAGTTCGGCGATCTGGTTGTAGTGGCTGCCCTTCCCCGTGAGCCATTCGCATAGCGTCCACAGGGTCTCCTGATCGCCGGATCCCGAAAACCGGACCGTGTGAACCCAGCCGCTGCTGTCCACGTAGTCCGTCGGGAAGACCGCCAGAAGAAGACGGCGCTGGGTCGCAGGATTCAGGTTGACGAAACGAACGGCGATAGCGCCCTTACCAGCGTACACGCGCCAGTCCTGCCCCTTGGCGAGGAACTGCCCGAGATAGGCTTTCGCGGCGTCGCCCGCGGGCGGGCGGCACTCGAGGAACAGCATCCGGCCCTGATGGATGACGCAGTTGGCGCCGTTCTCCAGCGGGACCTCGACGGCCTCGCCTGCCGCCTCCATGGAGAGGACAGGAAATAACATGACAAGTGCAGCACAGAACATGGCCCAACGGAGACGGACTCCTGGCGCATGATCCGATCTGTCGCCTAGACTCGTAATGGCCCTATCTCTCCATAGCCACGCCTGGAGCGCTTGGTATCCGCGAGCGAAAACCGCAACATCCAGGGGCAGCCATAATACCGAAACACAATATACTTGACAAGTAACGATTCTATCCTAGCAGAAGCCTTGTCCCGGTTAAAGCCCAATCGTGTGCTCGCAGCATCGCTTTCCAGCGCTTTCAGAGTAGTGCCTCGTAATGAAAGGGGACGATGCTGGGGGCGGACTATTCACCGCCATGTCAAGAGTTAAGGCTGGGCGGCATAGGCTTCTGGAGGGGATGGAAGGGACTAGACGTCGGCGTAGAGGTCGCGGAGGCGCGCCCAAATGTAGCGCGTGAGCGACTCGGTCATGCTGGGCTCCATCCCGAAAAAGCGCACGCCGAAGGTGCGCTTCACGTCTTCGGTGATGCGGTTTGTGGCGGCATTGTTGGCGTGGACGACGCGGCCCTGAAGCCGTAGCGTTGCCTCGCCGGGAAGAGACAGGGTCACTTCGATGGCTGTGTTGAACTCAAAGGGCGCGGTTGTATTGATCAACGCGCCGCCGCCGCTGAGGTTGATCAGCGCGGCGTCGTACCGGCGGATGTGGGCTTGGTCCTTCACCTGCACCGTAAGGTCGGTCGGCACGCGGCACGAATCGCGATGACGCGTGCGCCGCGCTTCCTCGGGACGGCTGAGAACGATGCCGTCCCCCGCCTGGTTCGGGCCGTTCACCACGACGCTACGGTAGGAATTGAACCCGCTCGGGTCGTGGAACTCAAGGTCCACGGCCATGCCCTCGACGGGATAGTCGCAACCGGGGAAACTGACGCGCACGATGTCTCCGGCCACGTCCACCACGTCCACCATGAAGTGCTGCCCCATGAAGGTCAAGAGACAGCGATTGCCCTTGGTGATGTCCTTGGCGCCCTTTTCTTGTGTGGCAACGGCGTTCGGTTCCATCAGACTACCCTCTTCTTTGCGGATCTCCATATTATCAGAAGGCGGGCGAACCGTCAAAAGATTTCTCTTGACTCAAGCTACAACCGGGCGAAATCAGCGGCGATTTGCGCCGCAACCTGGTCGAGTGCCTCGGATAGGGCCTCCACGACCGGTCCGGGGGCGGGTGCGCTTGCCGCAATTCGGGCTTCGTAGCTCCGGACGGCGGCCGGCTGGTCCCCCAGCCCCATTCCGTCGGGATAGAAGGCAACCCGGAGTTTGGCATGGGCCACGGCCCCCTCGGCGGTGTCGAGTTGTTCGAAGGCGAGCAGGTGGACGGCGAGTTCCAGGGGGCGGGCGTCTGGGGCAGAGTTGGACCATTCCAGTTCGAGTTTTTCAGTGACGAGAGCGTCGAGGTCGCCGACCCATCGCGCCAGCGCGTAGTACTCCACCTCGGTGGGGCTCTTCTTGATCAGGATTTCGGGACGCGCCAGCGCCTGGGTCATGTGGACTCGTTCGATGTTTGCACGCCACTTCAACGGCGCGGCCGGTGTCGATGCCTCACTCATGTCGAGGGTGTAGTAGGCAGGAACCGGGGTTCGGGCGCACCCGGCGGCCATGGCGATGACGGTTGCGGCGAAAAGGGATCGTCTCATAGCACGTCTCCTAGTCGGTCAATCGCCCCCTGGGCTGAGCGCCACGAACGATAGCTTCCGGTTCCTCGGCAATGGTGCGCGAGAAGGCTTTGAGGTGCCGCACGGTTTCGCGCAAGTCCATGATCATGTCCTCGATAGCGGGCCGTCCGTCGCGAACCAAGTCGCGTGCGTCGCCGGAAAGGGATTCGGCATTCGTGAGCGTGGAGTCCAAGGTGTCGGCGACACCATCCAACTCTTCGGCCAGGCTGGACACTCGCTCCATGGTTTCGCGCACCTTGACCAGAGATGCGTCAACGTTCTCTCGATTGTCGGTCACGAGGTCGGACAGGTCAGACACCAGCGTATGCACGGACTCCTCGATTTCCTCGACCTTCTCAAGGATAGCGGCGAGGTTCTCGCGGCTGTCGCCCACCACGTCCCGCACATCTTGAACAAGTCCCTTGCCTTCGACGACAGTCTCATCGACGTTGCCGAGAATGTCAGCGAGGCTGACGAGTTCTTCGTCCTCAGTCTCTTCGACGCCGAGCAGTTCGATCACGTCTTCCAGCGCATCGCGCACGGTGACGGCAAGGTCGGTGGCCTGATCGAGTAGGCCGCCTTCCCGCACGGGGATTTCCGAACCGGGCGGACGCCGGGGCGCATCACGAAGGCCCGTGGTGATTTCGAGGTGCTTCTCGGCCGTGAGGCTCGCCTGTCCGGCATAGGCGAGGCACTCCTCGTTGATGGGGATACCCGGTTGAACCCGGAAATCGACCCGGACGAGTTCGGGGTTCTCGGAGTCGAGAGCGATTCCCTCGACGCGGCCGACCTTGGCCCCGCCAAAGCGGACAAGGGCACCCTTGTTCAACCCCAGGGTGTCCTTGAACCGCACGTAATAGCGGGGGGAGTCGTCCGCCTTCCAGTTGCCGGTGGCGGCTACCATGAACCCGGCGAACACAGCGATGCCAGCCAGCACCATAGCGCCGGCCTTCACCTCGGTCATCGTGAAATTGCTTCTTCCATTCGGCATTCAGGCCCCCGCTTGCATCTACGTTTCCCGGGTGAGGTGGCGGATGTAGTCAGTCCTGTCTCCGCCTTCCTCGTCCGGGCGCCGCTCAAAGAACTGACGCACAAAGGGGTTTTCCGACCGCTCCAACTCCTCGAGCGTCCCCATGCCGGCGATCCGGCCCTCATGAAGCATGCACACGCGATCCGCGATGAGCCGCACGCTGGCCATCTCGTGTGTGACCACGACGCTGGTCAGGCCGAAGGTACTCTGCATCTTGCGGATGAGCATGTCAATGCCCGCGGCGACGATGGGATCGAGGCCGGCGGAGGGTTCGTCGTACAGGATGATCTCGGGGTCCATGGCCATGGCCCGCGCCAGGCCCGCCCGTTTGCGCATGCCGCCGCTCAATTCGGATGGGAGAAGGTGTTCGCACCCGCCCAGACCGACCAGTTCGAGCTTGATGCGGGTCATGATCTCGATGGTCGATTCTTTGAGCTTGGTGTGCTCGCGAAGGGGCAGCGCTACGTTGTCCGCGAGGGACATGGAGTTGAACAATGCCGCTCCCTGGAAGCACATGCCGAGCCGCGTGCGGATCGCGCTGCGTTCCTTGTCGCCCATGGCGGTGAAGTCGCGCCCGTTGATCGAGATGGCGCCCGAATGAGGACGCATCAAGCCCACGAGGTTGCGGAGCAGGGTGCTCTTGCCACAGCCGCTCCCGCCCAGGATTACAAACGTCTCGCCCCGGGGGACGGAGAAGCTGATGTCCTCCAGGACGGTACGGTCGCCGTACTTCGCGACGAGATTGCGCACCTCGATGGCCTGTTTCGTTTCTGCAGTCACTAGGCGATCCTATAGAGCAAAATAGAACAAGGTTGTGAATACAAGGTCAACAATGATGATGTAGAAGATCGAGGTGACAACGGAGGAGGTGGTCATCTTCCCCACGCCCTCGGCGCCTCCTTCGACCTGGAACCCGCGGTATACGCCCACCCAACAAATGACGAGGGCGTAGAACACACTCTTGGTCATTCCGGTTGCGAAGTCTTTCACGAGCAGCGATTTCAGGGTGTTCTCGATGTAGAGGTCCGGGTCGATGTGCAGGACCCCAACGGACAACGCGTAGCCGCCAAGCATCATGATGAACATGGCCAGCACCGTGAGACAGGGGATGGCGGCGACCATGGCCAGGAACTTGGGGACCACGAGAAACTTCACGGGATTGACGCCCATGACTTCGAGGGCGTCGATTTCCTCGGACACTTTCATGGTACCGATCTCGGCCGTGATGGCCGATCCGCTTCGGCCGGCGAGGAGGATGGCGGTCATGAGTGGGGCGAGTTCGCGCACGGCGGCGACGCCCACGAGGTTGGCGATGTACTGGGTGGCCGCAAACCGGGCGAGTTGGTATGACGCCTGCATCGCCATGATGGCCCCAATGAGGAAGCAGATGAGTCCCACGATAGGCAATGAATGGGCGCCGATTTCCACGAAATTGTAGATGGTGCTCCGGACGCGGAGCCCCCGGCCCCGGACCGGCGCCACGAAGGTCCAATGCATGGTGTCGACAATCAGTACGCACACACGCCCCATGCCGTGCAGAAAGCCCAAAGTGGCGCGGCCCGTGGCGCCCGCTAGAAGCGTGAAGCCTGTCATGGGATGGGGTGGGTTCCTTTCAAACCTCGGAACGCGCCGCGAATGTGCGCCGTCAGGCGCCGTCCTGCACCTCGAACACCGTGTCCAGACGCGAGAGTTGAAGTACCTTCATCACGGCCGTGGACGGCGACCGCAATACGAACCCGGACTTCTTTTTCTTTGCCGCACGCAACCCTTCCACGAGGGTCGCCACGCCGGAGCTGTCCATGTAAGCAACATCGCCCAAGTCGATGACAAGGGCGCCGTCGGAACGGGGAATCGCTTTGGTGATCGCCTCGCGCAGATCGGGCGAGCTGTACAGGTCCACTTCCCCCGATACCGCAATGACTCGCGCGTCGTCCGTTCCAGTCTCAGTGATTTCCAGGGCCATTCACACGTCCTTTTCTCAGCGTTCGCACTTGCTTGTCGGTCAAACCGGGCCCGGTCACGTTCCGGGGGGCGATTCCTCCGGCAGATTCAACCGCATGGTCACGCAGTTGCCCTGCCTGTCGGGACCGCCGGTTTCGAATTCCACACCGTCGAATACCTCATAGATGAGCCCCATGCCAAGCCCGCCGGGTTTGACGCGCTTGCGGCTCGGCGTGCCTGTCCGTTTCCGGGCCACGCGCTTGGGATCGGCCGCCTGGCCTTCGTCGCGCACACGCACGATCACGGCGCCGGGTTCGGCCCGGAGGGTCAATTCCATCACGCCGTCGGTGCGGCCGGCGTAGGCGTGGCGAATCGCATTGGAACACGCTTCGTCCACCGCCAGGACCACGTTGTCGATCCGCGACGGTTCTACCCCGAATTCGGTGACATAGCTGCGCACCAGACCCCGCACAGCCGCGAGCAGGCGCGGGTCGGACGCAAGCCGGAGCTGCATTTCATTGTTGGCCATTCAAACCATCCCGCGTTCCGCCGCACGGCCCGGACACGTCATGCGCCCATGTACCGGAGCGCGATCATCGTGCAGTCATCGTGCGGTACGCCGGGCTCACAGTACCGTTCAACCGCGTGACGGACATCGGTCACCACGCCTTTCGGACCCGCCTCGTGGGCGTCGTGCGCAGCTTGGCACAGCCGCTCCATCCCGAATTCGTTTAGACCCCGTTCCCTCGCGGCGTTCTCACGCGCCTCCACGATCCCGTCCGTATACAACAGGATCGTGTCGCCGGGATTCAAGGCAACCTCCGCAGTATCCCAGGGCCCGTCGCCCAAGACACCGGCCGGAGGTCCCGAAGCGCCGCCGAATACGCGCACCCCCTTCCGCGTGATGCGGATGGTGGGATGGTGTCCTGCGTTGCTGTAGGTGGCTCGTCCCGTGCTCAGATCAAGGGTCAGATAGGCCAACGTGCAGAAGGTGCCACGTTGGCTCCGCTCGAAGAGTTCCGCATTGAGCGCGCGGAGGACGGCGTCCGGCGGGGCGTCGCCACGGGCGCAGAGCCGGAACTCGGCGAGAAGTTGGGCCATGGTGAGCGCGGCCGGTACGCCTTTCCCGCTGACGTCGCCGATGAGAATGCCGACGCGGTTCTCCGCGGGCCGGACAAGATCGTAGAAATCGCCTCCCACGGTTTTGGCCGGACAGGTTTGCCCATATACCTGGAACCGGGGATCGTCGTCGGGCCATTCCTTGACAAGAAACCCCTCCTGGATGGTCCAGGCATGTTGGATCTCTTGCTCCATGCGCTGCTTCTCAAGCATCTGCTGATGCATGGTGGCGTTTTCCAACGCCAGACCGGCGCTGTTGCCCACGGCCGTGCTGAGCAGCATGTGCTCGTGGGTGTACTGCTGCCCTTCCCGGTTGGTGTCGATGTAGAGGATGCCCAGGATTCCCGATTTGCCGCGCACGGGCGCGCAGATAATGGACCGGAGATGGAGGGACACGACGCTCTGCGCAAGGTTGAGTTCGGTGTCGTGTTCCGTGTCCTGGTACAACACGGACTCACCTCGTTTCAGGACCCGCGCGCACACGGTGTTGCTGATCTGGATTTCGCCCTCGTCGATGTGATTGAGGACGCCCTCCTCAATCATGTGGTACTTGTGGCACACGGGGCATGGCCCGACGCTTCTGGCGTCCTTGCCTGCGAAAAAGATGGCCCCGCGTTGTGCGTCAATGGCTTTGGCGGTGGTTTCGAGGACGCGGTCCACAAGGCTGCACGGCTCATAATTCGACGAGATTTCGTTGATGACCGCGTACACGGCCCGAAGAAGAGATCCCGACGTGCCGCCGCTGTCGCCCAGCGACGATTCCTCGTTCCAGTCCACGATGGTCTCGGTGAAGTGGGTGTCCCCATCTACCGCGGGGGTGGGGGCGGGGGAGTCCTCCTCTTCGAACGTGAGGACCGTTTCGCCGATGCGGAGTTGGTCGCCGTTGCGGAGCGCACCCTCGCGTTTCTCGACACCGTTGACAACGGTGCCGTTGGTGCTGCCCATGTCGCGCCATCGGAACGCGCCGGACTCCACGTAGACCGTCGTGTGATGCCGCGACGCCGCCTCGTCGTCGATCACGAGCCCGCAATCCACGGCCCGGCCCAGAACGATGGCATCCCCCACGGGCACTCTGCGCGAGCGTCCGCGCGGCGCGTCGAATACGAGAAACCCTCGTACCACGGATTGTCCTCCCGCCTGCGTCCACTGTGCTCATCTTATCGGTTAGGGAGCGCGAAGGCAACAGGCGTGGCGCTTCGGGTGTCCTGAAAGGACGTTGTGTGCAGGGGGCCTGTGGGACGAATACGTCGTATAGGACCCATGGGAGAGGTTCTGGAGTTGGTCGCCCGGGGCCCAACAGGCACGCCAGTCGGGCGATTCGGCACGGGTCGGCCTTCCGCGGAAACAGGCATGAGTCTTGAAAAGCGGAGCCGCTTCGGGCATGGTGTTTTAGTGACCGCTCTGTTGCCGTGCTTGTAGTGTAGGGCAGTTGATGGCCTCTCAAAGTCTATCGGCGCTCACAGCGGCGGGGCTCGGCACCGTGTGAGTCGCGTGGGGGCGTACAAACTTGGGAAGGAGTCCGACCACCATGAACCACAAGTTCTGCTCAGTGACAGCCATTGGCGTGGCCCTGGTCGCCGTTTTCGCAGCCGCCGCAGGGGCACAGGAAACCGCCTTCTCGGACCTCGTGGGGAAGGTCGCGGTCGGAGACGCGAAGGCGACGGCCCCGCTGCAAGTGCCCTTCATCACGTGGGGCGGGGACATGGCGACGTTCTACGCGAACGGCGGTCTCGAAACGAAGCCTGGCACCATCTTCGCCAAGCAGGGCCTGAACATGAAACTCGTGCCGGGTGACGACTTCGTCGGCCAAGTGCGCGACTACCTCGCCGGCAAGAGCCCCTTTCTTCGTGGCACGTTCCGCATGATGGGCATGGCTTCCGAAGTCATCGGTTCGGATCCGCGGACCAAAGGGGTCGTTGTACTCCAGATGACTTGGTCGGCGGGCGATCACATGGTGACCCGCCAGGGGTTGAAGACCGTCTCGGACCTCAAAGGAAAGACGGTTGTGCTGCAACAGGGCGGCCCTCACGTGGGCATGCTGGATGACATTCTGAAGACGGCCCAGTTGAGTTGGGACGACGTCAACGTGATCTGGGCCAAAGACCTGACGGCGTCGCCAAACTCGCCCGCGGAGATGTTTCGATCCAAACCCAACATCCACGCCTGCTTCGTGATCACTCCCGACATGATCGGGTTGACGGGCGGCTTGCAGAACACGGGATCCGGAGCTGAAGGCACCGTGAAAGGCGCCCGGGTCCTTGTATCCACCGCCGAACTGTCTCGTTCGATCGCGGACGTGTACGTGTGCCGGAAGGATTTCTATGACGCCAACAAGGAACTGGTCACAAAATTCGTCGCCGGCTACCTGAAGGCATGCGAAGAAGTCGTCGGCCTGAAGAAGGCGTACGTGTCCAAGGGGTCGCAACCCTACATGGCATTGCTGAAGATGACGCAGAGCATCTACGGCCAGGACGTGATCCCCACCCTCGAGGAGGACGCTCACGGACTCCTGGAAGACTGCACGTTCGTCGGGTATCCGGGCAACGTGTCCTTCTTCACCGAGAAGGGCAACCTGAGCGGGTTTGAGGCCTTCCAGAAATCGGCCCTCGACCTCGCCACCAGCCGCGGATATGCCAAGGTACGTGCGGGATTGTTCCCATCCGGGCTCGACTACGCGTCGCCGGCTTTCCTGGGCTACCTCACGAAGACGGATGCCGCCCGCGGCGACCGGTTCCGGCCGGAAGCGGTGGAGCGGGAGATCGAGGAGTTGAGCGCCGGCGGGGAACTGGACGAACGCACGATCCTGTCGTTCACCATTAACTTTGAACCCAATCAGACTTCTTTCAGTTCCGAGCAATACGGTGCGGAGTATCAACGCGTCGTGGAGATGGCGGAACGTTTCGGCAACGCCGTGGTGGCCATCCGCGGTCACGCGGACCCGACAAAAACACTTGCCGAGTTGGTGAAGGCCGGAATGAGCAAGGGCATTCTCAAACGCAGTGGCACAGCCGGGAATTGGAAGTACTCCGTGCAGGGGCGCCCCCTGAATCTCGAGTCCACCGCGGCGGTAATGGCTCTGATTGATAAGGGCGACTTTGACGGCGATCCGGAACACCGGCCGCGGGAAACCATGCAGGCCGCACTGAACCTGTCGCGGCAACGGTCCGAGGCGGTGCGCGATTCCGTCCTGAAGTATGCCGAAGGCAAGGGGCTGAAGATTGACAAGACCCAGGTTCAACCCGCGGGCGTAGGAATCCGGGAACCCTTCATCGCCAAACCCACCAACATGGACGAGGCGAAGCAGAACATGCGCGTCGAGTTTCGCCTTCTACGCGTGACGGCGGAGGTGGCCACGAAATCCGACTTCGAATTCTAGCGTTGCGGTTCGCCCATTCCCCCTTGGCGGTGGCCACGGGCGGCAACGGCGGGGTGCTCAATGGCGGACCGACCGCCTGAGGAGGCAACACATGCAAGTATCGCGACAACTGGTAACGGGGTCGCTTGGCGCCGTTCTCTTCCTGTGCGGCGCGCAATCGTGGGCCACCGAAGTGTATCGCGACAACGTGGTTATTGTCCTCGATGCCAGCGGGTCGATGGGGACGCCTATGAGCAGCACGGGCGGGGCGAAGATGGATGCTGCAAAGATGGCCC
>JAAEQP010001325.1 GCA_024231375.1 bacterium
CCCAGGCCCTTGCGAGTGCCTAAAGCACCTTTTTACAGTACGTTACATCCGATCCTCCGCAGGGAGAGTTCTTGTCCAAAAAACACGGCTGTCCTGCCCTGACACTTGTTCATGTCTTGACATCTGTGTAGATCGCCCGTATACTCTACTCAAGACTACGAAGTCCTGACGAATCTGGAGCGCGGGCCAGTATGACGACGAACGGTGCGATAACGCCTCTGTTTGACGGCCGCCGTGAGGAACTGCTCCGGCGCGATCTGCTCCACCTCGATGTGGCGCGCAAGATCCTGCTGGAAGAGGGGTACCACGGCGTGACCATGGCTCGCGTCGCCAAGATGACCGGATTCTCCCGCGGCGCTCTGTACCAGCGCTTCGGCAGCAAGGAAGGCCTCATCGCGGAACTGGGAATCCAAGCCCAGATGCAGTGCGGATCCCTCATGCGCAGGGCGGCAGAACTCCCCGGCCGACCGCGTGAACGCATGGTAGCCGTGGACACGGCCTTCCACCTCTATGCCCAACTGTACTCCGATAGCCTGCGAATCCTGTCCATCATCCGGACCGAGCCGGTTCTCGAGGGGGTGCCCTCCGAGACCCGTGACCAGTTGGGGCAACTGAGCACAGGGCTCTTCGGAATCGTACAGGAGATAGTAGACGACGCCGTTCGCGTGGGTGACCTCGATCCTCCGAACGGTACGAGCCCGCTGACCCTCACGCTCACGTTGTGGACTCTTGCGCTTGGAATCGCAGTGGTAATCCCCGGTGTGCCGCCCCTTGAGAGCGTGGGTATCACCGACCCCATGGCCGAGCTGGCTCCGGGTACGGCGCCAATCCTGGACGGATACGGTTGGCGTCCGCTGTCGAGCGAATGGGACTACGAAGAGACCCGGCGTCGCGTGCGCGCGCATATCGCCGATTTCGACCCCATGGTATGTGAGGGAGCGAGCGGTTCGGCAACGTAAGACATGGGACCGAGAGCGAGGCGGGTGTGTGGCCCGCCGGAGCATTGGTTGGTAGAGAGAGGATGAAGCAAGTGAGAAAGGACGCAATCATGTCACGGAGAGGTTTTACACTAATCGAGTTGCTCGTGGTTATCGCCATCATCGGCATTCTCGCGGCTATCCTGTTGCCCGCTTTGGCGCGAGCGCGCGAAGCGGCCCGCAGGGCAAGCTGCCAGAACAACCTGAAACAGATGGGCATTGTGCTCAAGATGTACTCCAACGAGGCGAAAGGGGAGAAGTTCCCCACCGCCCAGGTTTGCGGTGGCCAGGCCTGCGACGAAAATGTTTCCTACGCGGATCTGTGGGTGCCGGATGGACGTTCCATCTATCCGGAATACCTGACGGACCTCGCCGTTCTCGTCTGCCCGTCCGACCCGGAGTTCTCCGGCGTGCCCGAACGATGGGTCGACGCCTCCGGCATGACGTACCCGTGCAGAATCCATGCGGGGTCGTACCTGTACTGGCCGTGGGCGCTGGAGCCGGCCCATTACCTGACGGACCCGGCAACCCTGAATGACACGGGCTCGGTCTTGGGTCTGTTACGCGGTGATTTCCAGACGGCCATGCTGGACCTTGTCACCGATATGGTTTCGGCCTGTACCACGGGCGACGCCTCCGCGCACGACGCCGACATCTCCGAAGGCAACCTCACGATCTACCGGCTGCGTGAAGGAATCGAGCGGTTCTTTATCAGCGACATCAACAATCCCGCGGCCACAGCGAAGGCCCAGAGCGAAATCCCCGTGATGCACGACGAGATCAACGCCAATATCGCCTACATGGGCGCGCCGGCGTTCAACCACCTTCCGGGTGGCGGCAATGTGCTCTTCATGGACGGGCACGTGAAGTTCATCCGGTACCCGGGTGAGTTCCCGGTCTGCGCCACGTGGGCCAGCTTCCTCGCCGAAGTTGGCGCGCTCTTCTAGCGGACCTCGCGGTACTGAGACTTCTGACCACTCTCGGGGCGGCCGGGGACCCAAGTCCTCGGTCGCCTCGGTTCCTTTCGCCGAGGTGCACACGCTCCTCACGACCGGTCTCCCACCAGCGACACCAGCGGGAGCACCTCGTTGTAGTGCTTCTGAATGAAGAGGGAGTCGCGTCTTCTCTGGAGGCGCGCGGCGAGGGTCTTGCACTGCCGCTCGAGTTCCTATCACCGGCGTCGGGTTAGGGAAGCCCCATCTCCAGCAAGGTCTATTCGCTCAATGGCGGGTAGAACTGGAACGAGTAGAGCCCGGCATCCCGCATAAGGAAGCGCAGCTTAACGGTTCTTCCCGCCAGGGCGCTGACGTCTGGGTCGCCGTTCCACGTAGCCACAGCACCGACCGAGTTGCCGGTGAGTGCGTCAGCGTCATTCACTGTGAACCCGGGTATCGGTTCGCCGTCCTCGTCGAGGACGCACACCTCCACCGTGCCGCCCGCGCCAGCGTCCATGTTCAACTGGAGACAGCCGCCGTCGAAGACCAGCGGCCGGGTCACCAGTTCGCCGCCCGTGTAGGCCGCGTTAGCGGAGATGAAGCCGTCCAACCGCAACACGGCCCGGCCACGTGCGCCACTGCTGGGCAGCAGGGACTGCTCCTTGTGAGACACGTCGAGGCCCGCAAAGTAGAACCACAGTTCGTCACCCACGCGGATGGCGTTTCCATCCGGCCAAAGCGTCTTGCTCCAGAACGTGCCTTCAGGGCCGACGCGGATGAAGGGCTTTCGTTTGGGCGTACGGTGCCAGTGGATGCCGTCGCGGCTGGTGACGAGTTGCACGTCAAGGGTTCCTGGGAGCTGGACGCGCTTGCCGGACCACCACTTGCGCACGGGGTCCAGGGCCCAGTGGTAGTAGGCGTTCGGCAACCCGATATACGCGTTCGGCGCTTCGTCATACCGGCTCATGTTGCCGCCGTAGAAGTCAATAGGCGTCACGCCCTCGGGCGCTCCGGCCCGGTCCTTCTCGTCAGGGGCCAGCACCGTGGTCTCGGGACCCCAGTTCAGGAAGTCATCCGACACGGCCCGTCCCACATGGAGATCGGTGTCACGTCCTTTGTCGCCGTAGAGCGCCTTGTAGTGGGCGACTTGAGGCTCGTTCCGCACCTTGATGCGTGTGTACTGGACGTATTTCCCGATGCACTCGTCCCAGAACACGGAGAACTGCGTATCATCGTGCCCAGGATTCACCTTCTCCGGCTTCAGCAAGGTCCAGTGGATTCCGTCGGGCGACCCGAACGCATACTGCCCCTTCTTGAGGGCCTTTTCCCCCACGACCGGGATCGGTCCTTTGTCCTCTGTGCCTCCCTTACCGACCGGACTGATCTTGACGAACATCTTGTACTTGGTTTCGGGCGAGGTCGCGACGGGGTCGATGAAGACGGACGCCCCTTCCATTTCGGAGAACACATAGTCGAACGTGTCGTTGGGAAAGAGGATGTTGTTCTCGCGCGCTCCCTCCCACTCGCACAGGCCTAGGTTGGGCTTCTCCCAGTGGATGCCGTCGGCCGATTCGGCATAGCACAGGATGCGCTGGTAGGGGCGTTTCCACAGGTTGGCGGCGGGCTGTTTCTTGGTCATGTCAGCCACGACCTTGTGAAACGGCAAGGCGCTGTAGTACATGCGGAACCGGTCGCCGTCCTTCAGGACGAACTGCCGCATGTCCAGAATCCCGGCCCCCTCCCAGGGCTTGTCTTGTACGATGAGGCGCTCGCCTGTGACGCGCGCCTCGTTCATGGTCATCTCGATGCCTGCCATCGATTCGACAAGATAATCGTCGCGGCCGTCATCTGCCCAGGGTCCCAGGAACAGTTGCTTTCCGGAGCCGATGTTCAACGGAGCGTCCGTCGCCTGGGAATGTGCTGTGCCGATCAGGATGAATGCCACCGCAATGGCGGCTGCGCTGCCCAACTTCATGCGTGTTTCCCCCTCTACTTCGCCTTGCCGAAATCCCGCTCCCAGTGCCTGTAGAGATCGTCGAGGCTGCCCTTCATCCAGTAGATCTTGCCGCGGATGGCGCGCTTGCCGCGCGGCGGGATGGGACCCAGGTTGACCACGGAATGGAGGCAGTCGGCCGGATGGTGGTCGGTGACGTGGGTGGTGCGTTCCCAGTACAGGCCGCAGAGCCACTCACCGGCCATGTCCATGCGCGTAATGAGGCCGTGGTCGGACTCTTCGTCCGCGAGAATGGGTTTGTAGGGCTCCAGGCCGACGGTCTTGATGTCCCCGTCCGAACGGCGTGTGTCGAGGTAGACGCCGAGCGGGGTGCGGTATCCGACGTTGTCGCGCGTGGCTGACATGGATACCCACTGGTCTCCGCAACGGACGCGGGACAAGCTGGTGAAGGCCGTTCCTTCGGCTTCCTGTTTCGCCCACAGATCGAACTCGCTGAACGCGGGGGTCTCGGCAATCTTGCGGCGCCAATCCTGATTGGTCACCCCGCTCATGCGAAAGCACTGCTGGACACAGTAGAATTCGTTGAGCCCCGTCTCGTGCGCCTCGACGACCCACAGCATCTCGAACCCATCCGCCACGGGCACGATGTAGTACGTCCAGTCCTGCGAGCACCAGCCCTCTTCCCGCACGTGGATTGTGTTGATGACTATACCGGGACGCTTGGAGAACGCCGCTTCCTGTTCGCTGGCCTCGGCAGTTTCACCGTCATCTGAGTCCGGCACGTCGCCGAATATGAGCGGTGCGTGCTCATGAAACCGGTAGCCAACCCGGTTCCCAGGATGGTTCCGGTGGGAGAACGACATGAACGCGCCGTCCCGATGTATCGGGCCAACGCGAGTGGGCGGACCATCGGCCTCCTGTGTCGCAGCCAACGCAAGCGGACCAACGCACCACAACACAAGGGAACTCGGGCACAGCATGATAGCGCTTCCTCCCGC
>JAAEQP010001326.1 GCA_024231375.1 bacterium
GAGTTCCATCAGCATCCGGAGATCCGATTTCAGGAGAAGTGGACTTCCGAACGCATTGCGCGATTTCTCGACGAGGTGGGTGTTCCCTACAAAGGGGGTCTCGCCAAGGGCACAGGCATCGTGGCCACCCTGGAAGGCGGGAAGCGATTACCTGACACGCGGACGGTTGCCTTACGCTCCGACATCGACGCGCTGGATATCCAGGAAGAGACCGGCCTGCCCTATGCCTCCCGGATTCCCAACCGCATGCACGGTTGCGGTCACGACGGGCACATGGCGTGTCTGTGTGGGGCCGTCCGCACATTGAAGGAGCATCAACAGGAACTTGCGGGCACGGTGAAATTCCTGTTCCAGCCCGCGGAGGAGATCGAGGGCGGGGCGCGCTTCATGGTCGAGGACGGCGCCCTTGAGGGCGTGGACGTTATCTTCGGCCTGCACGGGTTTCCGGATCTGCCCGTTGGCCACATCATCGTGAAGCCGGGACCCTTCATGGCGAGCGCCAATTTCTTCCGCGTGGATGTGCAGGGGAAGGGCTGTCATGGCGCGGATCCCGGCGCCGGCATCGATCCGGTTGTCGTGGCCGCGCACATCACGACAGCACTCCAAACTGTCATCAGCCGTGAACTTGATCCCTGGGAGTCCGGCGTTGTCACCGTCGCCCACATCGAGGCCGGCACCACAAGCAACATCATTGCCGACACCGCTTTTCTGGAAGGCACCATCCGCACGCTCACGCCCGAGGCCGACGAGCACGTCCGCGCGAGTGTGCGTCGCATCGTCGAACACACGGCCCAGGCGTTCCGCGCGACGGCGACCGTGGACTTCGGCGAGGTGGCTTACCCTGCGCTTCACAACGATCCGGAGAGTGCGGCGTTCGTGCGCGATACGGCCATCGATCTGTTCGGAGCGGAGCGCGTCGTCGATCCCGGCCACCCCTACATGGTTGCCGAGGATTTCGCCTACTATCTGGACCAGGTGCCCGGCGCCTTCTTCTTCCTGGGCGTCAACCCTGACCCGAGCATTCCCTATCCTCCGCTTCACACCACGAAGTACGACTTCTGCGACGAAGCGCTCAGGCCCGGCATCCGCTTGTTGTCCCATCTTGCGGCGCGTGCGTTGCAGCAAGACTGAGGAAAGCAGGGCGCCTATCCCGCTCTGAGGGAATCAGTTGACGAACTCGATGGCTCTTTCC
>JAAEQP010001327.1 GCA_024231375.1 bacterium
CCACATCGCCGCGCTTGTGAGCGGACGGCGTGTGGCGGTGCGAGCAGAAGTGCTCCCACGTGCGGTTGAAGTAGGGCAGCTTCGTCTCGGCCAGCACCTTCGCGCTCTTGCGGGCCTTGACCTTCAGGCCCTTCTTGTACATCACATGCTCGGTCTTGCGCAGGCCCTTGCCGACATCGCCGGCCGGGACGATGAAGTCCGGGCTGAACTCGGCATCGCTGACGAAGTCCACGCCCAGGCACTTCAGGGCGAACGCATCGCCGGCTTCGTTCAGGCCGCTCTTGTGGGTGGCGATCAGCTTGCCGCCACCTGCGACGAAGGTCTCCAACTTCGCAGCCAGCGCGAACACCTTCCGGATTCCGCTCGCGTCAATCGCACTCATGCGGTCTGCAATGAAACTCATGAAACAACCTCCAACGACATGGGAATTGGGTGAAATCGTACCGGATTCAGATTGTACACGCGGTCGGGGATGGACTCAACTCGACCGGAGGGCAATCCCAGAGCGCCACCCACGCTATCACGCGGCAGGGCGACCACAGCGCAGTCGCGCGACCCAAAACAAGACCGGGGCCCTCCGCCCTCGCGGAAGGCCCCGGTTGGTGTGTCGTCTGATATGGTGTCAGTGAAGAATCACGGTCGCAAAGCCCAGCTCAGGGCGTGGCTCCCGCTGCCTCATAGATCAGCGAAATGGTCTCGACGGCGACCCTCGTGACGGGGAATACATCACCCGGATAGCGCTGAAACTTGACGTGCCCGTCCATGAAGAGAATATTGGCGCCGCCAGGGATGTGATTGTATTCGCTCGGCTCCTGCGTGAGTTGGTCGAACATCACGGAAACCTCTGACTGCGCCTTGGCGGTCGCGGCCGGGTTGTTGATGTCGGAAATGAAGAATCGTTCGATGCCTTCCCGCAAGCGGTAGACCGGATTGCCCAACTCGTCATCGAAATCCGAATTGAACGCGGTGAGCAACGACTGCATATCAGCCTTGTCAAGGTGGTCTACCAAGTTCAGTGCAGTGGGCACTGTGAAGTTATCGTTATTGAATGCCCAGGCGAGGTAGAAGTAACTGATGCCCGGCAAGCGCGGGATTCGGCGGCCATCATCGCAGTCGCGATAGAAGCTGCCATGCGCGGCCGCGCTGCCCAGGCTGAACGCATCACGCGCCTTCGCCGCCGTGTCGCCGTCGTCCGACGGACAGACGGTCAACATCAGGTCATTCATGTACTCGGGGTACATGGACGGCGCGTCGAACATGAGGTAAAGGTCACCACCGCTGAAGTCGGGCATACACGTCCCGTTCTCATAGGTAATGCCGTTCATGGGAAGCAGTTCGCCCTTGGCTTCGTTGGAGTACATTTTGAAGCATAGACCGCACTGCTTCAGATTGTTGGCGCAACTCGCCCGCCGTGCGGCTTCCCGCGCGCGTGCCAGTGCCGGTAGAAGGATAGCCGCCAGGATGCCGATGATGGCGATTACAACCAGCAATTCGATCAACGTGAATCCTTGTCTCTGCATCGGTTCCTCCTCTCTCAGTAGATTACGGCCATTGAGTTGCCCACACTCATCCATGCCATTCGACGACAACACACCTGCGTCAGGCCGATCCCGTCATCGTTGTCAAGACCGGCCAACTCCAAAATCGCACGACGAACCAAATATGTCAAGAAAAATACGAATAGTATTCAGATCCAGGAAGCGCTTGATTGCGTACGCAGGTGGACCCATGTCTATGTGCCTATCAGTGTGAGTTCCCGCGGTTGTAGTGGGCGGCGAGCTGTTGAAAGAGTCTCCGCCCAAGACTTCACGAGTGCAGTATGACCTTCCCCTTCGTTCCATGCCCTGCAGCCGCAGTCCGGATCTCGGCGAACGGCGCACTGCGAACCAGACACTCTGATCACGTCATCCCGAGCGAAGTCGAGGGATCTCTTGTAGGTAGGCGCTCGCCGATGAAAGACCCCTCAACTTCGCTCGGGATTGACGTATAGGTGGTGTGTGTCGATGGAAGCGGGGACCTGACGTTCAACAAGGTGCCCACCAAACGGGATGAGTGAGGATGTGGCCTTCTCAACAGCCCCGCCGTGTCCCATTCGTCCCATCAGGCCTATCGTCCCGTGCCCGCTACATCATTTGGGAAAGGACACGCCCGATGCCCAACAGCACCCACATGAGGATGGAAGACACGCTCAACATCGTCGTGAGCATGGTCAACCACGGACGCTTGGACACATACGATCCAACCAAGGCACCCAGGAACGCCAGCGTCCATACGCGCGTCAACGCGAGAGTCATGGGGTCCCAGGTGGCGAGACGATGCGCGTTGGGCGGGAGCACGGCGCTCCAAGGGCCGAGGAAGGGCGCCAGGAACGCGTTCCCCATCGAGATGCCCCCGCGCTGGGCCCCCGTCGATAGCAGAGCCCCGATCAAGGCTGGCACCAGGAACAACACGCCATAGGCAATGCTCAGACGCACGGATCGGCTCATACGCTTCTCGGTGTCGTACTCGGTCATCCCCATGCCCCCCCGCGTTCGGCGCGTGCCCCCCACCCGCGCATCATAGCTGCACCGCGTGCGAGGGGCAAGAGAAGACCCAATCACTGGACAAGAAGCTGAGCGAAACAGAGGGACTGACTCAAGCAGAGTCCGCCGCAGGCGGACGCAGACGTGTCTGTCCCTCACTTTCGCGTTCGCCGGCGTGGCGACGACTTCGTTCAGAGACAATTCTCCCATCAGCCACAGCGGGTGCGCGCCGTCACCTCCTGCTATCCGGCGATCAGGTAGAAAGCAGTTCGCGTTGGCGCCCTGTGGGACCTATCCGTCCCATAGGCCCCATTTCCCCCCAAAAAGAGAAAGGCCTCACGGCGACACCGTGAGACCGCGGGGATTCCCGGCGTACCGGGGCCTCATCCCCCGCTTCGAGCATCCAGGCAGATCGCCACCTGTTACTGGGAGAGGAACAGACGCCGCACGTGGCCCAGCAAGCGCTTCTTCGGCCACGCATCAACGCGGATGCCTGTGGCCTCCTCGTCGAGCGCGGATCGCAATGCGTCGCTGGTGAGACGTTCGGCTTGGGACCGGTCGTTGGTCAGGCGAAACGCGACACGGTACGCCACTTCAACGAAGTCCACGTACCGGGGCGCCGCTTCTTCCGCCTTCTCGCACAAGGTACAGGACATTCCACGACGGGGGGCTGGGTCGGTGTGGGTGTGAACAAGTACTTCCATAGCAGCTACTCCCCTCCGCACACTGGCGAGTATCGTACCCCGTCAGTTACGTGCGGTACTTCGATCGCGAATCCCCAAGCAGAAAGTGAACCCTTGCGTCCAACTAATTCTGGACTCCATTGTCCACAATCTGACGCGTTTGTCAAGTCCCTTCTTCAAAACCGGGATAGGGTCCTGGAATGGACGCGAGGATCGCACGCCCAAGAGGCCGCCAAATCGGCGCTTGAAGCCTCGGACGCCAGCGTGTCACCGCCAGAAGCAATGAGGGAGAATCTCCCGAGAATGTCGCACAACCAGAATACTACAGGCCGATGGAACGTCAGCCTCGGTCGCAGACTGATTCCTCTCCTTCCGGGTCGGCGGAATCGGGGAGCGACTGGAGGATCTGGCACGCTTCGGCTTCCACATCACTGGTGACGAGAATCTGAATCTTGCCGAGCCCGTCCACCGTGAGGGGGAGAATCGAATGGGGTACCTCGGAATTGGCGACGGCCGTGACCCCGTGCGCACGCAACGCGGCAACCACGATTTCGGCTTCGGAATCGGTCCAGCATTCATGAATAGGCACCAACGGATGCCCGTCATCGTCGAGAATCATGGGATGTCCCTTTCCGTGGTTCGGTCGGGCGCCTGCCCGGCCAGGTTGCCATACACCGCGTCGATGTGCATAATATGCCGCTTTGGCAAACGAATGATCAAATGCGGAAAGCGCTGCGTTCCTTGACTTTAGTTCTAGCGCTGTGGTACATTCCGCGCCGTTCACGGGAGTGATAATCGTGCCCAAGAGCAACAGTCCCCAGTCTAAACCCGTACCAGACAAAGACTACAAGGACACCGTCAATCTGCCCAAGACCGATTTCCCGATGCGGGCGAACCTTGTCAAACGGGAACCCCTCATCCAGGATCGCTGGGAGAAGATGGGTCTTTACAGGCGCATGCGCGAGACCTGGTCGGGCAAACCCACCTTCATTCTGCACGACGGCCCTCCCTATGCCAACGGACAGCTGCATTCCGGCCATGCCCTGAACAAGCTCCTGAAGGACTTCGTCGTTAAGTCCAAGCAAATGATGGGATTCGACTCACCGTATGTGCCGGGTTGGGACTGCCACGGCCTCCCCATCGAGCACAAGGTGGTGAGCGAACTCGGCGACGAAGCCAAGTCCATGAGCCAGGTCGAAATCCGACAACGGTGCCGTGAATTCGCCCTCAAGTTCGTAGATGAACACCGCAAGGACTTCAAACGCCTCGGCATCTCGGGAGACTGGGACAATCCCTACCTCACTCTGAACCCCGGGTACGTGGCCACCATCGTCCGGGTGTTCGGCGAGTTGTACGAAACCGGCGTCATCTATCGTGGATTGAAGCCCATCCTGTGGTGCGCCAGCTGCGAGACCGCCTTGGCCGAGGCCGAAGTGGAGTACGACGACCACGTGTCGCCTTCGGTGTACGTGAAGTTCCCCGCCGAGTCACCCATTCCCGGGATCGACGGACCCGCGTCCTACGTCATCTGGACCACGACCCCGTGGACCCTGCCGGCGAACCTGGCCATCTCGCTCCATCCCGACTTCGAGTACGCCGCGTACCAGGTCGGCGACGAGACGCTGATCATGGCCGCATTCCTGGCGCCGGCGGCGTTTGAGGCGGCGGGCGTGACCGGCTTCAAGAAGATCAAGACCTTCACCGGCAGCGAGTTGGAAGGCTTCACCTACCGCCACGCGCTGTTTACCGACCGGATCTGCCCCATCATCCTCGGCCACCACGTGACCCTCGAAGCGGGTACCGGCTGCGTCCATACCGCACCGGGCCACGGCCAGGATGACTACGTGGTCTGCGCCCAGTACGGCATCAAACCCATGTCGCCCGTCGACGACCGCGGCGTCTTCACCGAAGAAGCCGGGCCCTACGCCGGCATGATGGTCTTCGACGCCAACAAGAAGGTCACCGAAGACCTGCGTGAATCGGGTGCCCTGTTGCACGGCGAAGATTTCAGCCACAGCTACCCCCACTGCTGGCGCTGCAGCAATCCCCTGATCTTCCGGGCTACGCCCCAGTGGTTCATCGGCATGGACGAGACCGGACTGCGCGACAAGGCCGTGGCCGCCGTCGACAAGGTCCATTGGGTGCCCGAATGGGGTCAGGAGCGCATCCGAGGCATGATCGCGCAACGTCCGGACTGGTGCATCAGCCGCCAGCGGGCGTGGGGCGTGCCCATCCCCGTGTTCTACGGCAAGGAGAGCGGCGAACTCTACGCCACACCCGAAACCTTCAAGAAACTCGAGGAACTCGCCCTGTCGGCCCCCGACGGTATCGACCGCTGGTTCGACACGGATGCCGGCGAGTTGCTTCCGGAAGGCGCCAAGTGCGCCGAATCCGGCGAGACCGAGTTCGTGAAAGAGACCGACATCCTGGACGTCTGGTTCGATTCGGGCGCCAGCAACCGCGCGGTCTGCGAAGCCCGCGACGACCTCACGTGGCCGGCGGACCTGTACCTCGAAGGCAGTGACCAGCACCGAGGCTGGTTCCAGTCGTCGCTGCTCCCGGCCATCGGCGTCAAAGGCGAACCGCCCTACCGCGAAGCGGTGACCCACGGGTTCGTGGTGGACGGCGAAGGCAAAGCCATGTCGAAGCGCCTCGGCAACTACATCGGGTTACCCGATCTGCTGTCGAAATACGGCGCGGACATCGTGCGGCTCTGGGTGGCCAGCGAGAACTACCGCCAGGACGTGCGCATCTCCGACGAGATTCTCACGCGTCAGATGGACACGTACCGCCGGATCCGCAACACCTTCCGCTATATCCTTGGCAACATCGGCGACTTCGGTCCCGAAAACGAAGTGCCCTACGCCGACCTCCTCGAGATCGACCGCTGGGCTCTGGACCGGTTGGAACGGCTGCGCCAGCGGGCGGTCAAAGCGTACAACGACTACGAATTCCACGTGGTCTACCATGCCACGCACAACTTCTGCGCGGTCGATATGAGTTCGTTCTACCTGGACGTGCTGAAAGACCGCCTCTACACATTCGCAACCGATTCGCACGAGCGCCGATCCGGCCAGACAGTGATGGCCGCGGTGCTCAAGGACCTGCTGCGCCTCTTCGCCCCAGTCCTGGTGTATACGTGCGACGAGGCCTGGCAGTCCCTGCCGGACCACCTGCGGTCCTCGGACAGCGTCCACTTGGTGGAGTTTCCCGATAAACAGCCCGATCATCTGTTGCCCGAGGCGGAAGCCGCCGAATGGGATAACATCCTGCGGGTACGCGGGGCCGTGTCCAAGGCCCTGGAAGAGGCCCGTCGCGGCGAGATGATCGGGTCTTCCTTGCAGGCGGCCGTCACGTTGACCCCAGGGGACGACGCCACGGCCGACCTTCTGGAGCGCCGGGCGGCGGAGTTGGAAGAACTGTTCATCGTTTCGAAATGCGCGTTGGAACCGGTCTCCAAAGAGGCCGGCGAGACGGAGGAGCAGGTGTTGGTCAGCGTGGCGAAGGCCCCGGGCACGAAATGCGCGCGCTGCTGGCATGTTCGGGAATCCGTCGGAACCGTTGAGGGACATCCTCTCATTTGTCACGGGTGTGCGAAGCAATTGGGAGCAGGATAGGAGAACCATGAACAAACGAGACGCAAAGAAGTTCGAGAAGCTGTTGTTGACGGAGCAGGCGCGTCTGAGCAACGGGTTGCGCAACCTGGAAAAAGACACGCTCTACAAACCTGTCAGTGACAACAACGCGGACTTGACCAGCCTCGCCGAAGTCGGCACGGACAGTTTCGAACGCGAGACCGCTCTCAACATCGCCTCGGGCGAGTCGGAGTGGCTCTACGAGATCTCGGCAGCGCTCAAGCGCGTCCGGGAAGGCACGTTCGGCGACTGCGAGGGCTGCGGGGAAGAAATCCCCAGGAAACGTCTCGAAGTGTTCCCATCCGCCCGACACTGCATCGAGTGCAAATCCAAACTGGAGAAAGACGGGTTCGTCTAACTCGATTCGCTGTGACATCACAAACCAAGAAGCAGTTAGTCCTCGTAGTGTCCGTGTTTGTGGCGGTGCTCCTCATCGACCAGATCACGAAGGCCATCATTTGCCATCTGATCCCCGTGGGAAGCGTCAATCCCGGTGCCCACATGGGCGAGTTCTTCTGGTTCACCCACGAACGCAACCCCGGATTGGTGGGGGGCATGTTCCGAGACATGCCCTACGTGGCCTATGTGGCCCCCGTACTGGCGACCGGCGTGCTGATCTACCTGTTCCGGCACCTGGAATCCGACTCCAAGATTCAGTCACTCGCCTACGGACTCGTGGCCGGTGGCGCCATCGGCAACCTGATTGACCGGTTCACGCGCGGCGAAGTTGTCGACTTCCTCCAGTTCCATTTCCACTTCATCCCCTTCAACTTCCCTTGGAAGTACTATCCAGCCTTCAACGCGGCCGACTCAGCCATCTGTACGGGCGTGTTCCTATTGATCGTGGGATGGCACTGGTCCCAGAAAGCGCAAGGGGAAGCCGATGCTGCCGACGCTGCTTAAGCTGGGCCCCCTGGCCATCCATTCCTACGGCGTCATGTTCGCCATCGCGTTCCTGGTGGCCATGCACCGCATGCACAAAGCTGCCATCCGTTGGGATCTCGACCCCGACGCCATCTCCGACGCGTCCTTCGGTACCCTCATCGTGGGGCTGTTGGGAACCCGGATTCTGTACATCGCCATGTTCCGGAGCGAGTTCTCCCTCAGCGACCCCATCGGGCTGATCGCCATCTGGCGCGGCGGTTTGGTGTTCCAAGGCGCCATCATCCCCGGACTGCTGTTTCTGGTGTGGTTCCTGCGCCGCAAGAAGCAACCCTTCTGGCGCACCCTCGATGTCGTGTGTCCTGCCATGGCCATCTGTCACGCCATCGGACGGATGGGATGCTTCCTCAACGGCTGCTGTTACGGCCGCACATCCGATCTGCCCTGGGCCATCCCCTTCCGGCGAATCCCGTGGAGCCTTGACGAACCCGCCACCGGCAGCCAGGCCTTCCTGGATCACTGCCACCGCTATGGCGTGTCGACCACGGACGCCCACTGGTCCCTCCCCGTCCATCCCACGCAACTGTACAGCACCCTTGCCCTCACGCTGATCTTCGTGCTGCTCCTGGTTCTGGTACGCCGGTTCTACCTCTTCGACGGATTCGTGTTCACTACCTATCTCATCGTCTACTCGGTGTTCCGGTTCTTCAACGAGTACCTTCGCGGCGACCACAATCCCAAGCACTTGGCCGACATGTCCGACCAACAAGTCATCTCCATCTTCACCATGGTGGCCCTCATCGGCATGATGATCTTCCTCTGGCGCCGCTCCAAACGCGTCCCAAGAGCCCCCATGCCCGAAACCTCATAGCGCACGCGCGTCCGTCTCCGTCCACCCGAAGCGCCCCAAGAGCCCCCGCAAGGCGGCGACACACCTCGCTGAGACCTCTGTGGATAGGCGCTAAGCCGCTTGGCACGAATGGATTAGCCTCGCCTCCCTCCTCCGAGCAACGCATCCCCACCAAATCCGCGTTCTTGGCAAGATTCATATTCCTGTGGTATGTTCAAAGTGCGAAAGCTTGGGGTGGTTATGTGGCGTTTCATACATTTATCCGATCCGCAACTGGGCAGCACCGAGGACGCGGTGAGGCACCATCGGGTGGTCCGAAGTATGATGCCGGACGTGGTGGGGTGTCTGCGGCGGGATCTGTCCGACGCGCGGCCCGATTTCGCACTGGTCACGGGCGACGTGGCCGCCGAACCAACCCGGGACGGCATCTTCGCCGCTCGCGATCTCATGGACGCGTTGGACATACCGGTGTACCCCTGCCTGGGTGACATGGACACGGCCCTGCCAGAGTCGCGCGACTGGTTCCTGCGCGCCTTCAGCGCCAACCTGCCATCACCGGAAACCTACTACTCCTTCACCCACAAGGGGCTGCATTTCGCGGTGCTCGACGCGTGGTGGCAATGGCCGGACGGGTCCCTGTTTCCCTACCGCCCCCCCGAATCGGCTGAGGACGCCGAACAATGGGCCGTACCGCCCCATGAACTGGCATGGTTGGAGAAGGATCTCAAGGGACATCGAGGGGAACCCACCGTCGTGGCGTTGCACCATCCCGCGGCGCCCGTCCTCAACGGCCTGTCTTCGGACAATCCCTTCGACGACGGGCATCTGGTGAACGGCGATCTCCTCCTCAAGCTGTTGGAGTCGTTCAAACAGGTGAAGGCCGTCTTCAGCGGCCATGCGCAAGTGAACTCGCGTGTGAAGCACGAAGACTTGACGCTCGTGAACACGTGTTCCCTGGCGGCCTATCCCATGGAGTACCGCGAGGTCCAGGTGCATGACGACCACCTGCTGCTACAGACGCACGGACTGAGCGACACGGTGTTCGCGGAACGGTCGTTCCTGGAGGGCAACGAATTCGTCACCGGTCGCGACGAAGATCGGGCCTTCCGCATCGAGTTGTAGGAGTGGCCCTCTCCCCCACGCCACCTATTTCTTGCCGAACTTGTCCTTCAGCGCGGCAAGTTGATCGGCAAGCTGCGTGTTCAGCGGTTCGGGCTTCTTCTCGGGCCGCCCGGAATCGCGACCGTCGGGGCGCCCACCGCCACGGGACCCTCTGCTCCGGTCGGGTTTCCCTCGGCCCCGCTGACCACCCTGTCTGCGGGAGCGGTCGTCTCGACCGTCAGGACGCCGATCCCCCCGTTGGTCCGGAGCGCGGTCGCGGCTGCCCTGCGGCGGACGGGCCTGGCCGCCAGCAGGTTGCGGAGCGCCGCCGCGCTCGGGCTGGCGACGCCGCGTGGCGGCGCGTTGCGGCTTGGGCGGCGGATCGGTCAGGGCCTTCATGGACAGGGAAATGCGTGGAAGCTGCTTGTCGACCTTGATGACCTTCACCTTGACGATATCGCCCACGCGTACAACCTGCCGGGGATCCTGGACGAACTTGTGGGCCATCTCGGACAAATGGACCAATCCGTCCTGGTGGACGCCCACGTCTACAAACGCGCCGAAGTCGGTGACGTTGGTGACAACGCCCTCGGACACCATCCCCTCCTCGACATCCGCCACAGACTCCACCCCTTCGAGGAACTTGGGCGCCCGAAACTCGGTCCGGGGATCGCGCCCGGGCTTGGCCAGTTCTTCGCGGATGTCCTTCAACGTATATTCACCGACCAAGTCCGTCTTGAACTGTTCGAGCTTGATTCTACCCAATTGGGCCGGGTTGGCGATCAGGTCAGACACGGGAACCTCCATGCCTTCGGCCATCTTCTCGACAATCGGATAGGCTTCCGGATGGATTCCCGTGGTATCCAGAACGCATTCGCCCCCCGTAATCCGCAGGAATCCAGCGCACTGCTCGAACACCTTGGGACCCACGCCATCGACTTCCAGGAGTTCCTGCCGCGACTTGAACGGGCCGCGATCGGATCGGGCTTTGACAATGTTCTGTGCCACGTTGCCCTGAATCCCGCTGATGTGCTTGAGCAACGGCGCGGAAGCCGTGTTCAGATCGACGCCAACCTTGTTGACGCAGGACACCACCGTCCGTTGAAGTCCCTCGCGCAGACGCTTCTGGTTCACGTCATGCTGATATTGCCCCACACCCACGTGTTTGGGATCCACCTTCACGAGTTCGGAGAGCGGGTCCTGGAGTCGGCGCGCAATAGCGATGGCCGACCGGATGGTCGCATCGAGATCGGGGAATTCCTCGCGCGCGATCTTCGAGGTGGAGTAGATCGATGCGCCGGATTCGTTCACGAACACGGCAAACACATCGTCGCTCGATATCTGATCGAGAGCCTTCTTCACGAAGCGCGCGGTCTCGCGTGAGGCGGTGCCGTTGCCGATGGCGACTGCCACCGTCTTGTGCTTCTCCATCAACGCCAGCAAGATCTTGATGGCGCCCTCCGCGTCATTCTTGGGAGGATGCGGGTAGACAACGCCGCTTTCGATGAAGGCGCCCGTGCTGTCGACGACCGCCAGTTTGCATCCCGTCCGAATCCCAGGGTCCACACCAACCACGGCAATGGGGCCGGCCGGTGGCGCGAGCAACAGATTGTGCGCGTTCTCGCGGAAAACCTTGATGGCTTCCTCGTCGGCGCGCGTCCGGACATCGGCCACGACCTCGTTCTCGACCGAAGGACGAAGCAGCCGGTGGTAGCCGTCGTCCACAACCGCGCGGACGAAAGGCTCGAACGGAGATCCTGGTTCCTTGAGGAACCGCCCCGCGAATTCGTCAACCATCGCCGCGTCGTCCACGGCAAGCTCCATCCGGAGGAAGCCTTCTTTGACCCCGCGGGCCACGGCGAGGAACCGGTGCGAAGGAATCGTAGCGAGTGGTTCCGAAAACTGGTAGTAGGCCTCGAACTTGGTCTTCTTCTCCTCGGCGTTCTTCGTCGGATGGGCCTGGAGCTTGCCTTCCTTGTGCATGCGATCGCGCGTGGCGGCCCGCACCTCGGGATCGAGCGATATCTGCTCGGCCAGAATGTTGCGGGCGCCTTCCAGGGCCTCCTCCACCGAAGCAACAGCCTTCTCGGCGCGAACGAACGTGGCCGCAAACTCCTCGATAGACTGATCGCCCGCCACCTGCTCCCACAGGAACGCCGCGAGGGGTTCAAGCCCTTTCTCGCGCGCAACCGTAGCCTTGGTGCGACGGCGTTTCTTATACGGCAGATAGAGGTCTTCGAGGGTTGTCTTGTCGAAACACGCCTCGATAGCGGCCCGCAACTCGTCGGTCAATTGCTCTTGCTTGGTCAGCGTGTCGAGAATGGAACGACGCCGGTCGGTCAAACCGATGAAGTACACGTTCCTTTCGGCGATGCCCTCGAGCTTGACCTCGTCCAGGTTGCCGGTCACGTCTTTGCGGTATCGGGCGATGAACGGAATGGTCGCGCCCTCGTCCATAAGACGGATGGCCTTGGCGACCCGCTCGGGAACTACACTCAGTTCCTCCGCGATCCGTGTGACATAGCGTTCTTCAATCATCTCTGTTTTCTACTCCATGGGAACGTAAGAATCCGCACGAGTCTACCAGAACTCCTCGCGCATCACAAAGAAAGGACAGGCAATGCTGCCCGGCTAGTTGGTCTCACACTGGATGCTCCATTCGACCGCGCGGGCCTGGTTGGGAAAGGACATCCACAGCGTCCTCGACGAGGCGTCCCACTGGTGCTCGACCGGCACGGCCGGCTCGACGTGAATGGCCCCGGGTTTCCGGGGAAGACGCACGCGCGCGGTCGCCGTCGTGGCGGCAGGACCACGTGTCGTGAACCGGAACTCCCCGGCTGCGGCCAACTGCTTGGTCACACGGGCACCTGCGGCGACAACCACCGGGCCAGTCGAGTCGCCGTGCTCCAGATCGTATAGCATGGTCCGCTCGTTCGGGGCGAGCGTGCGTTCCGTGAGGACGGGAAGCGACGGATCGAACAGATCGACATAGCGCCCCTTCAACGAGAGAGGCTCGTCGGAAATGGATTCGTCGAACACGGACGCAATCACGTAAGGACCGCGCCGAATGAGCAGATGGTTCTGGGTCTTAAGGGATGCCCCATGATGGGCCAGCGCGTCCCGAACCAACCCGCGCACCTGCTCACCGCCCTCGTGCGAACGCTGCAACTCGGACGGGTTCTGCGAGAGCACGCGGACGGCGCCCTCGCCAACGGACTGCGCGGCGGCCGCGGCTTCGTGGGTCGTCCCCAACCGGCGGAACAGATCGTCGTAGGCTTTGTCTTCGTTTCCGGCCTCGTCGTTCCACCATTCACGGACGCCGTGGTACGGGTCCGACCCGTCGCCGAAGTACAGCAACACGCCACCGTCGCGGACCCACTGCGCCAAGGCGTCATGATACGCGGACTTGAGCGGCTTCTGCCCCTCATACGTCAGCAGAAGCACTTTGTACCCGTCAAGGGCGCCGGGATGAATGGTGTTCTCCAGTTGCACCACATCGACGGGTATCCCCACCTTCAGCAAAGGCAACGCAAGGCCGTAGAACCCGCCAAGCCTGGCGCAACTGGGCGAAGGCGCCGCACGCTGGAACATGAGGGTATCGGAGACAACAACGCCGATGCCGCGATTGCCCGCGTCGAACTCGACCTCGGTTTGGGCCATGTCGTTCAACGCGTTGATGGTGATCAGAATCTGGGTGGCGTAGTCGGCGGGGATGCCGGCCCGCGCGTCCGAGGCGGTGTCCATGTCGACCTTGGGATACTTGCCGCGGAAGATCCGGCTGGGCCACGGCATTACCTCGTACCGATGCACATCGGGCCACATCAGCGACGCAATGATGGTGCATTCATAGTTGCGCTTGTAGTCTTCCCAACTCCGGTTCGGGTTGTCCTCGATGGGATCGGCGAGAAACCACACTTTGCGGCCGGTCGGGCGCGTCATGGCCATCATTTGGCCGTATTCAAGATACGCGGTCTCGAATGTGCGTTCCTTCTGAACACCGGCGTACACATTGGCCGAACGCGCGGTTCCCGTCCACACCTGGGCGATGTACCCGTCCAGTTGAGGAATGTCGCAGAGATGCGATTCGGGACTCACAATCCGCCACTGGGCGTAGTTGATGAGGCTGTGCGTGGGCACATGGCACTCCACCGTGCGGCCAGCCGCCTGAGCCCGAGCCTCAGCATGGGCAAAGACTTCCTTCAGTGCGTTGAAGTACAACTCGTATTTCAGCTTGCTGGCGCGGTACTGCGCGTCCGGGCTCGAATCGGGTTCCCGCCACGGTTCCCCATAGAACGACTGCCATTCCTTCTTGAATCCCTCGCTCCAGCCGGTCCCGGCCCAGTATTCGGGCTCCTCAAGAAAGACGGCGCTCACGCCGGCGTCCACTGCCGGGTCCATCAGTTTCTTGATGTATTCGATGTAGGCCGGCGAAGGGACGTTGTATCCCACGGTCTTGCTGTTGCCGTGCATGAAGAGGCGTCCCGACTTGGTGGTCTGCACCTCTTCTTTCCGGAAGCCGTCGGGGGTGCTGTAGTAGTCGCCGTACCCGCCCCACGCGATGCCGGTCATCATGCCGACTTCGTACCCTTGCTCGCGCCAGCCCGCCACGCGATCCGGGAACGACCCATTCACGCCGTACACAATCGCCATGTCGGACCCGATATCCAACTCGGGCGAATAGGGCGCCGCGGTCTGAAAACACGTACGGTCGGGCACCGCGTCGCCCGGCTCCGCTCCGACGGCGGGCAGGATGAGCCCTACGATGGCTGGTAGAATGAACACGCTCAGTGACCCCCTACTCGTTCTTGTGATGCACCGGCTTCGCCCAAGAAAACTGGAACATAGCACGTGGTCGAACACGAGTCAACGAGCCTGCCCCAGAGCCGTCTCTGGCCCTTCCCCGCCACCCGCCACAAAGGCCTCAAGGCGCCTGAACCATGCCTCCTGCGCGCCCTCGGCAGGCGGACGATAACGGCCGACCGTCCGGTAGACCTTCATCAGATCGATGAGGAAATCGTGAACCGCGTTGGCCGCCACCTGCTCGGCTACGGTCGACGCCGTCTGCGCATCGAGCAGGTCGAGGATGGACACCACGCCCTGGCCGTAGGCGTCCTCCACGATATCCAGATTCTTGCGTGCGGCGTCCGCGGCCAAGCGGGCCTGCTCGATAGACGCATGGGACCCACGCGCCGCGTGCAGCGCGGTACGGACGGCCTGTTCGACCCGGTCGGCCACGGCCTGCCGTTCCAGGAGGCGTTGGTCGAGTTGGGCCTTGGCTTTGGCGTGACGCGCCTTCCTCGCCCCCCCTTCGTAGAGAGGAATCGACAGGTTGATGCCCACGGACCAGTCCGTGTCGTCGGGCTCCGGGAAACTGATGAGTTCCTGCACGATACCCGAACCGATGGGCAATCCTCCGCTCGTGCCTTCGCCGGCCTCCCACACCGACTGATTCACGTCAGCCTTCATAGCAACCGTCGGCGCGTAGTATGCGCGTCGGGTGGACTGCAGCAGCCGCTCCTGTGCAGCGACCGCCGCGTCGAGCCGGGCGAGTTCCGGCGAGGCCCCCAGCCCTTCCCGCACCATGAAATCGCGAAATTGGCGAAACCGCCACGGGCTGGCGAGGTACGAAGACAGCCGGTCGTGACCGGCAGTGAGGCGAACATCGTCAAGCCCGATCTCGTTAGTCGCGAAAAGTTCTTCCTGCGGCCGGTGCAATACGCGGTTCAGGGCCACATGGGCCACGCTACGCTGGGTGCCGGCCTGGATCAGCGTCTTCCGGCTGTTCGCCAGTTCGCTTTCCCAGCGATAGACCTCGGCGGGATTCCCCGTGCCGGCCACCCGGCGCACGCGCGCCATCTCCAGGTGAGATCGCGTACGGCGCAGATCCTCGCGCTGAATCCGCTCAAAGGTCTTCGCGCGAAGCACGTTCAGATACGTGGTGACCGCTTCCAACGCGATGTCGAGCCGGACCGTGTCGAGATCGAAGCGGCGTCCTTCCTGCAGGAGCTTCTGGATCCGCACGTTGGCAATCGCGGGTTCGGAGAACAGAATCTGTGTGATGCCGACGCCCGCAGTGAGGCTGAACTCCGGCTGGTTGCCGAACGAAGCCGACGCGCGGTCCGCGTCGATCACCACGCCCAGCAGCGACGCCTCGGCATGGGGTTTGAGATTCGCCTTCGCCTCGTCAACATCGTGCGCACCTGCACGCACCGACTGGGCCTTGGCAAGCAATTCCAGATTCGCGCCAACCGCCTCTTCAATGACGGACATCAAGGTCAGACTGCGCGCGATGTCGACGCGTTCCTCGTGCAGCAGATCGGCCTCGGCAAGCGCCGCCCACGAAGGATGAAACCCGATGGTGCGCGCCGTCTCCATGTTAAGGGTAAGGCGTTCGCCCTGCGAATAGGCCACGGGGAACGTCGCGGGATTCTCACCGAGCAGAATTCGCTGAACGTAGATGGCGATACGCCGCGCCAGACGCGCATAGTCAGAGCCTGGGGCCACGCACGCCAGCACGCCCTGTTCCACCTCGGGCACGCCCACCATCGAGAAGGAAGGAAGGCGACGCTCGTTGACGCCCTCGATAAGGCGCCCAAGCTCCTCGGACGGCATACGGAGCAAAGGGCCGAAGTACACAGCGTCCGCATCGTCAGGAAGCGCGGCGAGTGCCTCGCTCGCGCCAGCGCCGACAGGCACGATCACCAGTTCGACGCCCAGGGTCTCCCCCATGGCCCTCACGCCTTCATGCAACTCGGGCAACGCGTCCAGAAACACGCCGTTGCCAAGGATCGCCAGCCGGGTGAAAGGCACGAGCTGCTGGAACGCGGCCAAGTCGCGCAGTACGGCGTCGGGCACGGAGAAGTAGCACAGGTTATGCACGCCACTTGCCCCACGCAGATTGGGCAGTCCGGCCAGACTCGGCGCGGGAACAAAGGGCGCGATGACCGGTTTCGGCAGCGCAGGAGCCCGGGAGACCGCTATGGACGACAGTACGCCCATCGTCAACACCACGTCCGCGTTGGATTTGTTCAGGAGCGTGTCGAGCCCCGCACGCACGCTTTCCGCCGTCCAATCGCCTTGCACGGACAGCGCCTCGGGAAACCGCACGTCATAGTCGTTGGCCAGCAGGTTGGTCACTTCCTGCCGGACGAGTTCAAGGATGGATTCGTCGCGGGTGGATGGCCCGTCGACAATGACACCGATGCGTACCACGGGACTCTCCGCGGCCACGGTAAAGGCCACCATGCAGGCGGCGAGAACAAACAGACTGGACGATCGTGAAGGCATGGACTGTGCTCCGGGTATTCAGTTACGGGTATTGTTCGGGAATCGGGGCCAAGGGTCAAGCCCGAGGCGTGGAGCGGAAAATCCGGGACTGTGGAGCTATTGAAGAAGTCGCGTGCCCACAGAAACAGAAGCGACAAACGGGGACTGCCAAGCTCTTGCGTCCCATTATTGCCCTTCTTAGGGCGACAATGGGTGGCTGTCCCCAGGTTATCGCGGCCTGCGCGCGGGAGAATGCCA
>JAAEQP010001328.1 GCA_024231375.1 bacterium
AGGCCAGGGACAGACCCGTCTTCGTCCGCCTACGGCGGACTTCGCTGGGGTCAGTCCCGGCGTTTTCGCTCCTGTTCTCGGCGTTCTCTGAGAGCGCTGGACACGAGGTGCTGGACTGCGGCCGACGGAAGTATGAATGAGCGCGAGTTCTTCAACAGCTCCACAGTCCTGTCTTGCTCGGGCCGCCTGCGGCGGACTCCGCTTGGTACAGTCCCCGGTTTCTGCCTCCGTGCTTCTTCCCGAAGACTGAACCGATCCGAGAGGTCATTCAACCGCCACAGGGCGGAAGTACCAATTGACTTTGTCGGCTTTTCGATACTTTTCGATCAACTCGTAGCCGTTGGAGGTGAAGTAATCCACTAGCAGGTCTTCGTGTCGACTCTCGACGCAGCAGAGGTCGGGTTTGTAGCGTTGAATATCGAATCCTTTGAGAGCGGGCATCTCAGCGCCTTCGATATCCAAAGAAAGGAAATCGACCTTCTCCACACCATTCTGTGCAAGAAGCGTATTGATCGTGACGGTCGTGACTACGATTTCCTGCACTTCCTCGGGAGAACCGAATTGGGACATTTCCTCATCAAGGGTGTTTATTGCCCCCACATACAAGGTGAGCTTCTCTCCGTCGGTATCGGCAATCGCGTTTGGGAAGAACTTGGAATTTGGTCGAAACTCTTCCCACTCCTCTGCAAACTTGGACATGACATCGACCCCGAAGCCGGTCCACCCAAGCTCCTGCTCCAGGTAGAACGTCGTGCTCATTTCGCGTGCGTTGGCGCAGCCGATATCGAGAAAGAACCCGCCTTTCCTGTCGTCTAGGCAATCTCGAATGATCAATTCCTCGTAGCCCTGTGACCACACGGGCTCAGCTTCCGAGAGTCTGTCGTCCAGCACACTGCGCCAATCCTTATCAGGGCGATTAAACGCAAGGACGGTCCTCGCGAAGATCTCCGCACGGTTGCCGTAGATCTCTACTGCGACCTCCATAGGCATCGGCTGGAAGTGCAGGTTGGCGACTTCGGGTTTCGGATTCGCGCGGGACCACTCCACTGCCAGAAGGACGATGGACGCCGCGGAGACGGCAACCAGGACGCTGGCCAACACCACGAGACGACGTCGGACATGCATTGCTTCGGCACCTCCACGGAGTTCTGGTGATTCTTGACGATCAATGAGTCGATTCTGAAGTACACGGTTGAGCCGTTGTCCTTCGATTGGTGGGCCATTCTCAGTATCGAATCGGCCGCGTGTGGCGGGTTCAGGCGGGGGGGTGGCGTTCGCGGTGCGGCTTGGGGCGCAGGTTCTGGGCGATGACGGGTACGTGGTTGGACATGTCCCCCAAACATGATGATGCGCCGTACTCCAAACTTCTATTGAGTAGCTTCAATCCCCCGGCGGGTCCAATCTGGGTGTAGCACAGGCGGTGTGTGAGCTTCAAGTTCGTGGTGGACGATGAAGAGGGGAGGCGTGGTGGCGGTAGTCCCGGAGGGACCTCTCGACTCGTGCCCGCGTGAATGGACGCGAAAGCCAGGGACAGTGGAGCTGTTGAAGAAGTGGCAGTCTCTCACGGGTGGGCCGCGATAACCTGGGGACAGCCACCCATTGTCGCCCTAAGAAGGGCAATAATGGGACGCAAGGGCTTGGCAGTCCCCGTTTGTCGCTTCTGTTCTCGTGGGCACACGACTTTTTCAACAGCTCCACAGCCCGTCTTGCTCGGGCCGCCTTCGACGGGCTCGCTCGCTTGGTACAGTCCCGGTTTTCGCTCGGGCAAAGGTTGGGGCATCGAACCCATCGCACTTGCTTGGGAGTTTGAAGCGGTGTACGGGGCGGGGTACCATGCCTCGTTGTGCTCACGCGAAAGGAAGTTCCGAATTCGCGGCGGGGCCGCGGGGGGGATTGGAAACATGACCAAGAAGCTTCTCGTGTGTCTGTTCGTGTTCCTGGTTCTGGGAATGAACGGCGCGGTCGCGCAAAAGGACGGGCTGTTGACGAGGGGGACCCAACGGGTGTTCCCCATCGGCTTCTACTACATGCCGCCCGACGAGGCGGGAGTTCGCGCCATGAGCGACGCGGGCATTAACCTCATTCGCTGCCATAGCCGGGCGGACCTGGACCGTGTCCACGGGGTCGGGATGATGGGATGCATGACCGTCGGCGTTGTCGGCGGGGCCACGCCAGCGTTGCGGGCCGTGATCGAGGACGTGAAGGACCATCCGGCCCTTGTCGCGTGGGAAGGTCCCGACGAACTGGTCTGGAACTTCACCACGGCCAAGGCGCTCGAGAGCGTCGGTATCTCAGGCCGCGACTGGTGGGCCCAACGGCCCCATGCCGTGGAGTACGCCAAACGTCAGGCGGCGGAGAAGATGCCCAAGCTGAAGGCCGGGATCGCGTTGATACGCGAACTCGACGAACGCGACCGCCCGTTCTGGATGAACGAAGCGCGGTTGAGCGACGAAGGCTATGTGAAGCAGTACCTACCGCATATCGACATCACCGGCTGCGACTACTACCCCGTGCGCAAGATTTCGCGCAACGTGGGCGTCATCGGCGAATGCACGGACCGGTGGGTGCGGATTGGCCAGGGGAAACCGGTGTGGATGGTGTTGCAGGCCTTTTCGTGGAGCGCCCTCGACTGGGACGGCGATCCCAATGTGGCGTGCTACCCGAGGTTCGCCGAATCGCGGTTCATGGCCTACGACGCCGTCGTACACGGGGCCAAGGGAATCCTGTACTGGGGCGCGCAGTACTGCGATTCCGACGCCTTCTATCAATCGTTGCTGGCCGTCACCAGCGAACTGGACACGCTGCAACCCTTCCTGGTGGAACCGGACATGCCGGGGATCGCGTGCGACATCAGGGCCGACCTCGGACATGGCGAAAAGGGGGTGCGCGTCATGGCGCGGCGCTGCGGTGACGATGTCCTCGTCGTTCTAGCCAACGAAGACCGGCGCGACTATCCCAAGGTCCGCGTCTCGGGGCTGGGCGACTTCAAGGGACGGCAACTCGACATCCTCTACTCCGAGGGGAGCGTGCGCGTCAAGCGGGGTCGGTTCGATATCCCCATGGGACCATACGAAGTCCGCGTCCTCGCCACGGGCCGTGAGTGGGAAACCGCCCGCCGCGCAGGTCGCGACTACGAAGGGTAGACGCAGTTACTGTCTCGGTTCCCTGCCCATTCTCGAGACTCGCTCGGCAATGGCCGCGCGTTGCGTGCAGACCACGTCGGGGTCGCGGGTGAAGTCGACGAGGGTGGTGGTGACGGGAAGGCACGCCGTACGGGCAGTCTCGACGTCGCCGGTGCGTTCGGCAAGGGCGTAGAGGTATTCGTAGTCTTCCAGGCCGTCGCGGATGTTGGCCAGGCGGATGCTGCCGATGGGACCGTCGATGCCGGGATACAAGAGGCGGCCGTCGCCGTAGAGGGTGGGCCAGGTGCCGCCGCTGTTGATGTCGAATTCGAGGAACGGTCCGTCCGCGGGGTTGACGAGGTCCGTGTTGTTGGGACGGTTCCAGATGTTGAGCCCCCAGTAGAGGAAGCCGTCCATCTTCTGGTGGTAGGCCTGCCACCAGATGACGCGGGATTCGACGAGCGGGTGTTCGCACAACCAGTTGGCATACGGATAGCGCGGGCCGAGGCAGATGTAGGCCCACACCTGGAGTCCGGCGGCGCGGCATTTCTCCGCCTGCTCGTAGTTGTATTTCGCGGTCAACGGACAATTCCAATCCAGGTTGAGGCTGTGCATGACCTCGGGGTCCTGGGGGATGTAGGCGGTGGTGAACGTCTTGATCTCGGGATACCGTTCCTTCACCAACCCGAAATACTCGGTTATGGTGGGCCAGAAGTCGCGGCCCCGTTCGTCGAAGGTGTAGACGTAGGCCATGTCGGCGAGGCCGTGTTGCCGAAGCTGCGCTACGGCCGGGTCGAGGCGTTTCACCACCTGTTCCTTGAACGCGGGCGTGTAGACCTCGGGCGCGCTGTAACAGACCCATGTGCGCTCGCCGCGTTCTTCGACCATGTTCATGACGTTGAACGTGTTGAGCCCTTGGTCGCGAAAATGGACCAGATCCTCGACAGCAGGCGCCGATGTGCGCGAAATATCGTCGGGGTTGAGGCGGTGTTTCAACACATAGTCGCCGTATTGCTGGCGCAACGCGGGCGTGAGCGGTTTGCCGTAGACCCGTTCGAGGAAGCCGTCCATGAGGGCAAACGCGGTTTTGAAATGACCGCGTACCGACAAGTCGAACCCGTAGATTTGGGCCTTCACGGTCACTGTGGTCGCGGGGGCGTTGGCGGGATGAAGGGTGACCGTACCGGTGTAGTCGCCGGGCGGCGTGCCCGCGGGGGTGTACACGGTGAACCATAGGGCCTGCGTAAACCCTGGTGCGACGGTAAACGTCTCCACTGGAAGCAACGCGTCTGGCCACCAGCCGGGTGACGCGTCCGGCGCGGCGGGGTGGGGGGGGAGGTTGTCGGCCTTCACGTACCCCACCTGATGCCATTCGATGTGGTCAGCCGTGATGCGCGACGTGCCGTCGGCCAACACCAGATCGCTCACGTCCACCCGCGTCTCGCCAAGGCCTTGGTCTGGCGCGGCCATCAAGGCGACCTGGAAGCTCTCATACTCGTGGCCCGCCAACGCGATGCGGGCTTGCGGCACCTCCGGCGTGTCTGGCGTGTCTGGCGGAAACGCGTCCGGCATGACGCGGCGCATGGATGTCTCCGTCCACACGGCGTAGGGACGCGATTCCGCGGCTGGCGAGATGGTCACTTCGCGTTCCACCGATACCTTCTCGCCCAACAGGTCGTCTGTCGCGTTCACGCGCAAGGTATACGGCGTGTTCGCTGGGGATGCGGCCAGGTCCCGCCAGAACAGGCGCAACGGCCACGCGTCGCCTTGGGCGCTCTTCAGTTCCGTGTCGCCGTCCAGCAACACGACCCGCCACGACGCGGGCATGTTGCCCCGTCCACGGATGCCGAGTCCGTCGCCAAACAGCCCCGGCGCCACGTCGAGCGACGGAACCGCGAAAGGCGTCAGGGACACCTCGATGTCGTCGAACCACACCGTGCCCTTGGCATGACGGAACAGCACATGGACCTCGATGGTCTTCACCGGTTTCGTGACGTCGAAGTCCAGTTCCGCATACTGCCAATCGTGGGTGCCCGGTTTGAACCCCGCGATCTTTCCCCAAAGCGGCGTCCCATCCGCATAGTGCAGGTCGAGATAGACATTGAAATCCTGCTCGACCACCGCGTCTTCCGCCCGTGCCCACCCCGATACGCGGAACGGATGCTGAATCGGCGGGTCGAACACGATCACCTGCCGCGCGCCCAACGCACCCTCCGTCGTGTCCACCGAACACCGCATCGAACGCGTGCCGCCATGCGCCACCGACTCGTCGACGACGAATCCACCGCCTACAGACGCCCACACGCCGTCCGTCTCGAATCCGGGATTGTCCACGAGGTTCACGCCCCGCTCCGCGGCAGCGGCGGAGAGGGCGATGGCGAGGATGGTGATGGTCAGGGCGATTCGCATTGTGGTCGTGTCCCTTCGCCGCACTGGTCGGCAGGTCATATCGGATGAAGGTCTCCGGGGATCGCCGGATAGACAATCGAAGTGTAGCAGATGCGCGGCATGGGGACGAGCCCTCAGTCTCTCGGCGCGGATACTGGCAGAACGTGCGGCGACGCGGTAGGGCTGACCTCCGTGTCAGCCGTCTTCAGCCGGTAGGAGATCTCCACATCGCACCGGCCTTCCGGAGTTGGGAGACCTTGCGGTCGCGGGATGTGGGTCGTGCAGCAACGTGGTAGGGCTGTGCTCCAGCACAGCCAGGCGCGCATCGGCGTGCATCCTCATGCGCCGGATCGGCCTCAAGCGCCTACGCCGATCGCTTCCTTTGCTTCCCGCCGGCGGCGAGTTTGACGACGAGGAGTTCGATGGCGAGGGAGTCGTCGACGCCGGTGGTGCGGAAGAGGATGTCGGTTTCAACGCAGAGGTGGAAGGCGGCGGGGAACTTGCCGCGGCCGAGTTTCTGGGCGAGAGGTCTGACTTTGTTGGCGAGGAAGGGCGCGATGCGTTGGTTGGTGTGGACGGCGTAGGCGCTCTTGAGCAGCCAGTTGATGGCGCCGAGGACTTCAAATTCGCTCTTGCCGAGATCGAGGATGTCGCGCAGGGCGTGGAGGGCCTTGTTGCCGTCGGAGTCGGCGATGGCGTCGGTGAGGGTCCAGATCTCTTCTTCGGCGACGTCGGCGCAGGCCGTGGCCACGTCCGACTCGGTGATGCGTTCGTTTCCGCCCACGAAATTGCAGACAAGGGTCACCGCGTTGACTACGTCGCTGAATTGCTGGCCGCATCGCTCGGCAATGGCCTGGGCGGCGTCCCGGTCGATGAGCTTGTGTCGGGCTTCCACCATGTCGCGGATCTCGGTGAGCAGTTCGGCGCCTTTGGGTTCGGGGCACTCGACGAGGAGTCCTGCCTTCTCCGCGGACTTGAAGAGCTTGGTGCGCCGGTCGACGGCGCCTGCCACGAGGATGAGCATGGTGGTTTCGTTCGGCGATTCGAGGTATGAGAGGAGGGGGCCGGCCGCCGACACGGTGGCGTAGTGGTCGGCGCGGTTCACGACGATAATGCGGCGTTCGGCGAGGAACGGAAGGGTCTGGGCGTCGGCCACGATTTCCGCGGGGTCGGCTTCGTCCGCGTGGTAGGCGGAGTAGCAGAGGTCCTTCATGGTGGGGTCGATGAAGCGTGTGACCAGCGCATCCACGGCGCGTTGGGCAAGGAGGGGCGCGAAGGATGCCGACTTGCCTCGGGGCGCTTTGTGGGCGGTGAGCATATAGACGAGCTGGGGATCGGAGATATCGACGGTCTTGAGGAATTCGGCGACTAGCACCGGACTACCACGGTTCGATGGTGCGGTAGAAGATGTCCGAAGCGAGTTGCTCGAGCGCTTCCGCCGCGCCGCGGTTCTCTTCTTCGGAGGCGAAGGACCGCACCGTGGGCAAGAATACTTCCGCGTTGCCCCGGAGCCGGTCGGACGACTGGCCGGCGGCGCGCGTGTAGAAACTGGTTTCGCCCGTGAGCGACTTGGCGGCCCAGACGAGATCGCCGGTTCGGGCATCCGTCACCCGGATCCCGGCCGACACACGGCACAGGTACTGGGTCACGCGGTCGTCCAGGTCGTAGGTGAGACCCCGCAGGTCGTATTTCGTGATGACGCCTTCCAGGATGAGGTCGGCATCGTCCTGATTGACGACCTCAAGCCGTGTGTCGTTGATGAACTTCCGGATGACGGCGTTGGTCAGCGGGGCCTGGAGATCGTACTCGTTGCTGATGTTCTGAAACGCCGAGACGAAGATGGTCTGGTACTGAGCGTCGAGCGAGCTCTGGGTGGTGTACCCGCATCCCGCGGCCAAGACTGCCACGCAGACCGCCCCAACCGGAAACAGGATCTTCTTACTCATAGATTCACCCGCCGTACCCCGGCCGCGTGCTGATTCAGCCAGGCCCGGGCGTCGTTGGCCGCTTGCGTTTCTTCATATTCCTCGGCAACCACTTCGTAGTAGATGGCGGCGGCCGCGAACTTGTGGCGTTTCTCGTAGAACTGGGCCGATAGCAGCCGCTGTGCCGCGATGACCTCGCGCATTTCAACGCGCTTGGTGTCCAGGTCGGGAATGCGGGGATCGCTGGGGAACTGGGCTTTGAAATCGTCGATGGCGCGAACGGCCAGCGCGCTGGGCGCTTGGTCGTAGGCCGCGGGCAGGGACGATTCGTAGTAGCACATGGCCAAGCCGTAGGCCGCATCGTCCACCCAGTCGGACTGGGAGTAGTCTTCAACGACGCGCTGGTACTCAAAGGCCGCTTCGATGTATTTCTCGAGGGTGTAGTTGCAGAGGCCGATCTTGTACTGCGCCTGGGCGGCCGCGTCGGTGAAGGGCTGGTTGTCGATGACCATGCCGTAGACCATGATGGCCTTCTTCAAGGGGCGCCTGCGGAACACGCGCCACCACCCGCGTTTCAGGTTGGTCTGCCCCTTCGCATAGTAGAGGTCGCCCAACTCGTACTGCTTCGCGATGACGGCGTCGAATAGCGGACTGTCCGGGAACCGGTCGACGACCTGTTGGAACTCCTTGGCGGCGTCCATGTAGTCGCCTTCGGCCATACGGATCTCGCCGCGGATGAACTGGTTGTCGTCCGCGTATTCCGTGTCGGCGTAGTAGTCCTCGAACTTGTTGGTTTCGGCGAGGGCTTCCTTGTATTCGCCGTCCTTCAACAGGCTGCGTGCGTGCTCCACCTGCAACTCGGCCGTTTCCTTCGGCAGGTTCTTGACCTTGATGAACCGGCCGATGGACGGCGTCCACACCCACTGGGCGTCGGCGACCGTGGCAAAGCAGAGTGCGGCAGCGAGTACCGCGAATGTTCGAAGTATGGGTCTGGGCATACTGTTACGTCTCCCCGTCCGCTGGAAGCGTTTCGGGAACCGGCATTCCCTTCGGCCGTTCCCCTGAACATGATACTAGCAACATCGCCCCGCCTTGCGCAAGACTTTGGAGCGGGTAATTGGGGGGGGTGCTTTCACTACGGGGCTGTTGAAGAAGTCTCGGCCTTGGCGCGTGCAGGCCGCAAAAAGACCTGGTACAGTCCCGTCTGCGTCCGCCTGCGGCGGACTCCGCTTGGTACAGTCCCGGTTTTTCGCTTCACTGTCCGGCGCCCCCGACGGTGCCGGGACGAGGCGAGCCGTCGTTTCTCGGGCGAAGTAGAAGCCATGGGCCATCTTGGACTAAACTATGTGGGACTGGCCAATCGCGACTCTCACGGCTCACATGGAGGTGTTGGGTTCACCGCCCGGCGCGTAGGAAAACATGCTCGCTAAGATGCTCGGTTCCAAGAAGAGAATTGTTACGGCGGCGCTGTCGCTATTGTTGATTGCGCTTGCAGTGGTGTTGCTGGGGAAGCTGCGCTCGGCGGACGACAGCGATGTCATGCTGCCTGGCGCGGCCTCCACGTTCGAAGTAGCCCGTGGTTCGCTCGATATCACGGTCAACGTGTCCGGCACGGTGAAGGCCCGCGAACTGGTGATCCTGAAATCCGAGGTGGAGGGTCAAACCACCATTCTCTGGATCATCGAGGAAGGGAAACGGGTCAAGGAGGGCGACCTGCTGGTGGAGCTGGATTCGAGCGCCATGCAGGACCTGTACGTGGAGCAGGACATTCGGGTGCAGAACTCGGAGGCGGCGTTCATCATGGCGCGCGAGTCCTTGGCCGTGGCCAAGAACCAGGCCGAAAGCGACGTGGACAAGGCCGAGTTGGCGCTTCAGTTTGCCGGCGAGGACTTGGACAACTACGAGAATGGGCAATTCCCCATTGATCTGAAGGCGGCTGAGGCCAAGGTGACTCTCTCCCTAGGCGACGAGAAGCGGGCCAATGAGGAACTGGAGGCGTCGAGCCGGCTGCTGGAACGGGAGTTCATCACCCGGACTGAGTTTGAGGCGGACCAACAGGCGGCCGAGAAGGCGCGGCTGGACCGCGAGCTGGCGGAGGCGAACCGGGAGCTTCTGAAGGAATTCACGTACAAACGTTCGCTCACGGAATTGAAGAGCGACGTCAAACAGGCGGAAATGGCTCTTGAACGGGTGCGGCGGAAGGCGTCCGCTGATGTCATTCAGGCCGAGGCCGACTTGAAGGCCAAAGAGGCGGCCTACGGGCAGCAGAAGGGCAAGCTGGAGAAGGTCACCGAGCAGATTACGAAGACGAAGATCGTGGCGCCTGTGGAAGGGCTGGTCATTTACGCCACAACGGGGCGGGGAAGCTGGCGCGGCAACGAGGAACCCCTTGCCGAGGGGCAGCAGGTCCGCGAGCGCCAGGAACTGATTCACCTGCCTACGGCGTCGTCGTTCAATGTGGATGCAAAGGTACACGAATCGAGTCTGGCCAAGATCAAGGTTGGACTGCCGGTGCGCATTCGCGCGGATGCATTGCCTTCGGCGGAGTTTGGGGGGATTGTGACAGCGATTTCGCCGCTGCCCGATGCTCAGAGCATGTGGCTCAATCCCGACTTGAAGGTCTACAACACGGAGGTGGAGATCGACGGGGACGCCCAGGGACTTCGCACGGGCATGACGTGCCGGGGCGAGATTCTCGTGGAACAGTACCCCGACACCGTGTATGTGCCGGTGCAATCGGTGGTGCGTGTGGATGGCCGACCGACGGTGTACGCCGTGGGACGTGGGGGGGTGAAGCCGCGTCCGGTCAAGATCGGTCTGGACAACAACCGGATGGTGAAGGTGTTGTCCGGCGTGGAACCCGGAGAGCGAATCCTGCTTGCGCCGCCGCTGGCCTCGTCTGAGAGCCAAGGGGGCGGTGGGAGTAAGAACGGCAACGGGGGGGCGAAGAAGTCCGACGGGAAGGCCGCTGGCAAGGCAGGCGGCGGAAGCAAACCATCGGGATCCAAGTCTGCTCAGGGCGGGGGACGCCAAGGTAACCGGGGTAGCGGGCGACGCGCTGCCAGCGGCGGCTGATTGGATGGCGCAGGAAGCACAGGATCGGTCGGCCGTAGTCCATCTCGAAGACGTGCATAAGGTGTACGTCATGGGCGACCAAGAGGTCCACGCCCTGGCGGGTGTGTCGTACACGTTCCAGGAAGGCGCGTTCTACGCGGTTATGGGACCGAGCGGGTCGGGCAAGAGCACGATGTTGAACGTGTTGGGGTGTTTGGATCGGCCCACGTCGGGACGGTACTTGCTGGCGGGCAACGACGCAGGCACGCTCGATGACCGCAGCCTGAGCGATTTGCGGTTGCGGCATCTTGGGTTTATCTTTCAGAGCTTCAATCTGATCCCCCAACTCACGGTGAGCGAGAACATCGAACTGCCCTTGTTCTATCTGGGATGGGATGCCTCGCGTAGCAGCAAACTTGCCCTGGAACTGTCCGAAATGGTTGGGTTGGCGGATCGGTTGGAGCATCGCCCCACCGAATTGTCGGGAGGACAACAGCAACGCGTCGCCGTGGCGCGTTCGCTGGCCAACGATCCGAAGATTCTGCTTGCCGACGAACCGACCGGTAACCTGGATTCGGCGACGGGCGACCAGATCATGAACCTCCTCGTCGATCTGAATCGACAGGGCAAGACCATCATCATGGTGACCCACGAACCGGAGGTGGCTGCCCACGCACACGTACGCATTCATATGCGGGACGGAAAGATTGAGTCCGTCGATGGAGACACGGCATGAGACGGTTGCGCGTGGTGCGGAACATCGAGCTTGGAATCAAGAACCTTCTGCTGCACAAGCTGCGCTCGTTCCTGACCATGCTGGGCATTGTGTTCGGCGTGGCCAGCGTGATCGCCATGCTGTCCATCGGCGAGGGCGCCAGCAAGGAGGCCCTGGACCAGATTCGCAAGCTCGGCAGCACGAACATCATGATCACTTCCATGAAGCCTATGGAAGAGGAATCGTCGCTCAATGTACGGGTGTACATGAGCGTGTTTGGCATCTTGTACGACGACGAAACCCGCATCCGGGAGACGTACGCGTCGGTGCGGCGCACGGCTCCCGCCAAGATCGCGCGCAAGGAAGGGCGTCTCTTCGAACGGTCGCTGGAGCTTCGCGTGGTGGGAACGACGCCCGATTGGTTCGAGTTGGTGGAGCGCCCCATGATTGCGGGCCGGTCGTTGGTACAGCGGGACGCCGATATGCATGCAGGGGTGGTGGTGCTCACGGAGCACGGCGCGCGTCGGTTGCTGGCGACCGAGGCTGCCGTGGGAGAACAACTGCGCATTGGCGGCGACTACTTCGAGGTCGTGGGTATCGTGAAATCCGAGGCCGGCCAGAGTGGGGGATTCCAGACGCCCGACCGGGACGTGGACGCCTATGTGCCGCTGAATGTGTGCCGGGAACGGTTTGGCGACATCGCCGTGCGTCGAAGTGCGGGGTCGCGGGAACGTCAACTGGTCGAGTTGCATCAACTGATTGTGCAGGTGAAGAGCAACGAGGAAGTGGAAGAGACCGCAGCCGGGATTACGGCCATGCTGGAGCGGTTCCACGATAAGAAGGACTACCGAATTCAGGTGCCTCTTGCGCTGCTCCAGCAAGCTGAAGCGACGAAGCGAACGTTCAGCATTGTGTTGGGTTCCATCGCGGGCATTAGTCTGCTTGTCGGTGGGATTGGGATCATGAACATCATGCTGGCGTCGGTGACCGAGCGCACGCGTGAAATCGGCGTGAGGCGCGCCATCGGCGCGAAGCGAGCCCAGATTGTTACTCAGTTCTTGATTGAGACGATCGTGTTGTCGATGATCGGCGGGTTGATCGGTATCGCAACGGGGGTGAGCATCCCTTGGCTAGTGACGTATTTCGCGCATATGCCGACGGTGGTCACCGCGACGAGCCTGGTACTGTCTGTGGGAATCAGCATGGCGGTGGGTGTGCTGTTCGGGTTGTATCCGGCGGTTCGCGCGGCGAATCTGGATCCGATTGAGGCGCTGAGGCACGAGTAAACGCGCGCCGGGGACGGCGCGATCCGAAGAAGGCGCAGACGCCTTCTTCTAGGTGCGGCTCCGTTGGAGCGTTGGCTGGGGGAGAGGCTATGAAAATGCCTGGGACAGTCCCGTCTCGCTTGGGTCAGGGGGGGTGTTGAGGAAGTCCCGGAGTGCCGAGAACTGCCAACCAAACGCAAACATACATCAACCATGTCATCCCGAGCGAAGTCGAGGGATCTCTCATCGGTGAGCGCTCACC
>JAAEQP010001329.1 GCA_024231375.1 bacterium
ATCTGCGCGTACTCGGATTCGGGAACCTGCTCCCCCGTCGCGAAGCCGGACCAGATGTCGCCCTTCAGATACCGTAGCTGTCGACAAACACCGTCCCATGTGAAGATGTCCGGGTCATCGACAGAATCCGCTGGGGTTTTGGACGCGTCCGGGGCGGGTATTTGGCCTTCCACGCACTGCACAATCTCCGCCTGCTTGGCTGTCCAGCGGAACGCCACGTTCAGAAGGAAGCACGCCGCCGGACATCGTAGACTTTCGTCGTCTCCCTCAACGTAGGCCTGAAAGCGGCGCACAACGGTGTCCGCGTACAGGCCAGGCTCAACGGGGTGAACGTAGCAGACCGAATTGGCCATTGTCTCCATCAGACACCACGCGGGGAGATTCTCATCGTTGCGCCGTACTTGTTCGTCGAGGTCTTCAAGGAATTGGGTGATCAGACGGTCCCGCTCCGGCCCGTGAGGCGCTTCCCGCAGTACGTGTGCCATGAGATCCAGGCGAATTACGCCCGAGGGACGGGGCGACGAGGTCGCGCGAACCGCCTGGAGAGGGACGCGGCCTTCGAGGTCCGCTTGCGGCTTCCTGGCATATCGCCACAGTCGCGGATACGCCTCCTCGAATTCCTCAAGAACCACAGGCACTTTGTACGTATCGAGCAGCGCCTCCAGCGGAAGCGGCCCTGTCTCCAGCGCCTGCGAATCAAGCGAAAGAGCTGCCAGTAGGACCGCAACGGTGATGCGCGCGTACCGAATCATGGTGGTCAGGATCTCCAAGGTGAGGGTTCGTTACTTCCAGTTCAGACGGTGACGCTCTGCTAACGTGAGCCGCCCCACACAACTCAAGCTCTATCATGGCGAGTTTCGGAAGAACGATCAATCGGTCGAAGATGGTGCGTGCTCGCCGCACCTCTGGTGCGCCTCGACGCACCCTACAATCTGACGCCTTTGGGCCCGCCTCCCACGCGCAGACGTAGCGTCGGGGTAGGGCCGACGTATCTGTCGGCCGCGACGGAGCGCGGCCCTACCGAAGAGATGGCCGGTCTCGATCCTGGGTCCAGTCGCCACAATGCCCCCTCACTCCCAAGGACGAAGCACGATCTTCGCCGTCTCGTGGGTGGCCGAAAGCTCGAGGGCGTCCTGAATCTGGCTCATGGGCAGGACGTGGCTGATGAGTTGGTCGATGACGGGCGATTCCTGGATGACCTTCATGACCTTCGGGAAGTCGTTCAGGTTGTAGTGCCAGATGCCGTTGATGGTGATGCCTTTGCGCAGCAGATCCGGGCTGACGCGAATGGGGAGGTCGTCGCCACACTCGCCCACAAACGCCACCATGCCTTTTCGGCGTACGGCGTCGATGCAGAGCCGTTGGGCGGCAACAACACCAGCGCAGTCCAGGGCGCAGTCGACGCCACGGCCTTCTGTCAGTTCCATGAGCTGGGCTACCGCGTCGGAAGCGGTCGGGTCGATGACGTGGGCAGCGCCGAGGTCCCGCGCACGGTCCACGCGATAGGGAATCGTCTCGGCCACGATGACGCGGCTACCTCGAAAGCGGGCGTTCACCACCGCACCCAGACCGACGGGTCCGGCACCCGTGACAAGCACGGTGTCGAACGCGGACACTCCCATAGCCTGGAACGCGCCGAAGGACGGACCCAACCCACAACATGCGAGCGATCCTTTGTCGTAGGAGACGCCGTCCGGAATCTTGGGCAGTAGCCACATGGGTTTCACAAGGTACTGCGCCATGGTGGCGTGGCCTTCGGGCGAACCGGTGAACGTTGCGAAGTCGATGCCGTGTTGGCAATGGATGTAGTCGCCCGCAATGCACAGGGGACACTGTCCGCAGGGGTACTGGGGCATCACGACGACACGGTCGCCCGGTTTGACGGGACCTTCCTGTGCGACGGCGACCACTTCACCGGCGGCTTCATGACCCAGGAAGTCCGCTGTGCCACCGGACGCGAACTGCTTGTATTCCGCGCACATGGGCGCGGCGTGTACCTTGACGACGGCCCAATCCTTGACGGGTTGAGGGTCTGGAACCTCGATCACGCCCGCTTTGCGACCACCCAGCAGAACCGCTTTCTTCATCGCCCTTCTCCTCGCGCTGTGTCTTCTGGGACAAGGTCAGCAGGGCTCACGCCGCGCTCATGTTTGCCGTCCCCAATATCGCGCGGGTCGTACATGCCTACCAGACCGGCTTCGTTTCGTGGAGGAATGAGGTCTTCCATGCCGAGACACCAGTAGCACCCATTCACCAGCAGTCGCCGTACCCCCTCGCTCTTGAGGTCGAAAGAATGCCCCATGGTCGTCGTGAACACACGCGCGGGTTTCCCTTCCGCGCCGGTGTAGGTTTTGGTCCACGCCACGGGCAGCGGTTCCTTCTCGGAATTCACGGCGTCATCCGGCTTCATCCCGCGCAACACCTGCCCAAGGATGAGCGGTTGACTGTCGCCGGTGAGCGTGGTCAGGGCGTACACGTCGGACGGTCCCCAGATGTCGTCGCAGCCTCTGACAACCGGATGCTTCTCCATGCCGGGCGCGACAATGCCTCGGGTACTCTCCACGTTATGATGGCCGTGATGGGCGACCCACGTTTCGCCCAAGACCTGTCGCCCGTAGCCCCCGTCGAACGATTTACTGTCGAAACTGTACTTCCCATAGGCGCAATCCGGACGTTTCACGTACCGAAACGCGTGCGTCGCCGTGCGAAGCGCGAGAATGGGTTTCCCGGAATCCGTGTAGTCGATGATGCGCTTCATCTGGTCGTCGGGCAGTTCGCGAAACCGCGCGAATAACACCATCAGGTCGGCCGTTTCCAACGCCTCCAACCCGGGGATGTTGTCCAACGTTTTCGGATCGATTTCTCCCGTGTCCTTGTCGATGGCGAACAAGACGGTGCAGGTGAACCCGTGACGCGCCGCAAGAATCTTCGCCAGTTGCGGCATGGATTCTTCCGACCGGTACTCCTCGTCTCCGGTCACGAAGACGATGTGCTTGCCCTCGCCGGGCCCGTCCAGACCATCAAACTCGCACCACGCATCCTGTGCCACAGCCTGGCGCGCAACCAGCAGCACCGACCCAACCGCCAGGATAGAGATAATACCCGCCGTCATCGCACCAGACATAGCCCTCAGCCTTTCTGGAGCCCGCGCTCCGCTACGTGCCTCTCTACAAGCGTCCATACTATACGGCGCAGCGAAAATCGTCCACATGGCAAAGAGCCGGAGTTTTCGACATGGATAGGGAGGATTGGGAGGATGAGAAAGGGAGACAGTGGAGCTGTTGAAGAAGTCGTGTGCCCACGAAGACAGAAGCGACAAACGGGGACTGCCAAGCTCTTGCGTCCCATTATTGCGCTTCTTAGGGCA
>JAAEQP010001330.1 GCA_024231375.1 bacterium
AACCGCGCCCCGCTGACGTAGGCCGTCTCGCTCGACTGTATACGGAATCCGCCCTCCTGCAACAGGGCCAGCACGTCACGGTTCAGGTGGCAGCCCCCAGCGAACCGCTTCCAGAGGGGGTTCAGCCGCTCCTGCCAACGCCGCACCGATGCATCCGGCGACACCGTATGCTCGCAGAACAGCAGCGTCCCGCCCGGCTTCAACACCCGCGCCATCCGCCTCAACGCCCCCACCACATCCGGCACGGAACACAACGTGTAGGTGGTCACCACCGTGTCCACGCTGTGCCGGGCCAAGGGCAGTTCTTCGCACGGCAGCGTGAAGAAATCCACGGGTATGGCCACCGATTTCGCCACCCGGTGCGCCATCTTCACCATCACCGGCGACGGATCGAGCGCCCACACATGCTTCACCTTCGCCGGGTCGTAGAACGGAAGATTCAGTCCCGATCCTACCCCAACCTCCAGCACGCTGCCCGACGCCAGCGGTACCAACTTCTCCCGCTGCTGCGTGGCGTTCTTCATGCTGCACACACCATGCACAATCCTCGGGAGCACAAATCGCGAATACAAACCCATTGCGGCCTCCGTGTCGTGTTTGACGGAAGTATACACCCGAAACGCCATCCGCGACGGGTCTATGCCTGGGTTTACGTCGGTCCTCGTGGTGCATCGGACCACGTGGAATCCACCCGCGCCAGACCGGTGTGCCCTGTTGTGGCCGTTGGCGAAGCCGGGGAGGCCCGCATCCCCGCCCGAACTACCGTCCTGTAGGAAACACCGCCCGAGGCAACCGGGATGTAGGAACTCTACGGGGGTCGCCTGGATGCCTGCTCCTGTGTAGCAGGCCGCCCGCCGCCTTGTTCGGGCGTCTTTTTTTCTCCACTAAGTCGTGTGGTTGCGCTATCATACACGGGTCTATTCACGAAGGCCGCGGGTATGCACGCGGGTCTGGGCGACCCGGTTGGCACACCGATTGCGTAACCATCCCGCGACGATGCGCAACGGCCTTCGGCACGGTAGTGGAAAGCGGGCCCATGCGTTCGGCACGGTACCCCTCTCTGCTGCTTACACCAACGCGACGGAGGTTGTTGACGTGAAGAAAGTGGAAGCAGTGATCAAACCGTTCAAGCTTGAAGAGGTCAAAGAGGCTCTTTCGGGCGTCGGCGTGCAGGGCATCACCGTAGCCGAAGTCAAAGGGTTCGGGCGTCAGAAAGGCCACAAGGAACTGTACCGCGGTGCGGAATACGTGGTGGAGTTTCTGCCCAAGGTGAAACTGGAGATTGTGGTCAGCGACGACCGGCTCGAAGCGGTGGTGGATGCGATTCTGAAAGCGGCATCCACGGGCCGTATTGGCGATGGCAAGATCTTCGTTTCGCCCGTCGACGATGCGATACGCATCCGCACGGGGGAACGCGGAGACGTGGCAATAACGTGAGCGCTTTACAGGCGTAACGCCTCGGATAGATGAGGCACGGAGGAATGGACCCATGAGAAGCGAGCTGAGCCCGAAGGATGTACTGGACCTATGTCAGAAGGAAGGCGTGCGCTTCATCGATATGCGCTTCATGGACTTCCCCGGCCTGATGCAACATTTCCACATCCCCATCTCGGAGATGAGCGAAGAAACCTTTGAAGAGGGGCTTGGGTTCGACGGATCGAGTATCCGCGGATGGCAGACCATCCACGAGAGCGACATGCTCGTGGTTCCGGATCCCACCACGGCCACGATGGATCCCTTCGCCGATATCCCGTCGTTGATCCTCTACTGCAACATCCTTGACCCCATCACCAAGGAGCGGTATTCCCGGTGCCCCCGTAACATTGCCCAGAAAGCCGAGAACTACTTGCTTTCCACGGGCATCGCCGACACCATCTTCTTCGGGCCCGAAGCCGAGTTCTTCATCTTCGACGACGTCCAGTTCGGCCAGGAGTCGCACATGGGCTTCTACGCCGTGGACAGCGCGGAAGGCATTTGGAACAGCGGCCGCGCCGAAGAGCCGAACCTCGGCTACAAACTCCGCCACAAGGAAGGCTACTTCCCCGTACCCCCGGCGGATTCCCAGTCCAATCTCCGCAGCAAGATGGTCGATACCATGATTCAGTGCGGACTTGAGATTGAATGCCACCACCACGAAGTCGCCACGGGCGGCCAGGCCGAGATCGACCTCCGTTTCGACACGCTTACGACGGTCGCCGACAAGCTGACCATGTACAAGTACGTGGTGAAGAACACGGCCCTCCAAGCCGGCAAAACGGTCACCTTCATGCCGAAGCCCCTGTTCAACGACAACGGGTCGGGCATGCATTGCCACCAGAGCCTGTGGAAAGCCGGCAAGCCCCTGTTCGCGGGCGACAAGTACGCCGGACTCAGCCAGGAAGCCCTGTGGTATACGGGCGGCCTTCTGAAGCATGCCAAAGCGCTCGTGGCCATCACCAACCCGACCACCAACTCCTACAAGCGCCTGGTGCCGGGATACGAAGCGCCTGTGAACCTGGCCTACTCGAGCCGGAACCGCAGCGCCTGCTGCCGTATCCCCATGTACTCGCCGAGCCCCAAAGCCAAGCGCATCGAGTTCCGCGTCCCGGACCCGTCCTGCAACCCGTACCTGGCCTTCACGGCCATGCTCATGGCCGGCCTCGACGGAATCCAGAACAAGATCGACCCGGGCGAGCCGCTGGACAAGGACCTCTACGACCTGCCGCCCGAAGAGAAGGCCCTTGTGCCCCAGACTCCGGGCAGCCTGGCCGAAGCCCTCGATTGCCTCGAAGCCGACCACGAGTTCCTGCTCAAAGGCGACGTGTTCACCGAAGACGTCGTCAGCACGTGGATTAGCTACAAACGGAAGAATGAGGTGGAAGCCATGGCGCTTCGCCCGCATCCTTATGAATTCTTCCTGTACTACGATATCTAGGTCGTAGGCACTAGCAGACGAGAACAACCCGGCCCGGAAGCGTTGGCGCCTCCGGGCCGGGTTCTTTCGTTTCAGGGTCGTGGCTTCCCCCTCTTGGCAGTGCGCACGCGGTAGAGGCGCTCGGTGAATCCACCTTCTTCTTCGAAGGTCTGGGCCAGACCCTGGATCTGGCGGTCGAGGAGAAACCCGGCCACTGTGGCCAGGGTCAGGATCGCGTTGGCGGAGAGTTCGGGGTAGAAGGAACGCGGAGTGGACGCGCGCCGGGGACGGCGCGATCCGAAGAAGCCGGCCGCGGCTTCTTCTGGGTGCGGCTCCGACGATGGGTCGGAAGTGGACGCGCGCCGAGGACGGCGCGATCCGAAGAAGCCGTCCGCGGCTTCTTCTGGCGGCGGCTCCGACGGGGCGGTGGGCGCTTCGGCGGGTGCTTCTCCACTGGGTCCACTTTGTCCACTTGGTCCACTCTCTTCCTCACAGCGCCGCCGGGCAGCCTTCACCACCCACGCAGCGACCTCATCCGCGCTCTCCAACCTCGCATCGACAAGATCCTGACGCAGAGGGTGGCTCCGGTCCCAGGACGGAAGGTCGCGCTGACGCAGGAAGTCCTCGTAGTCCAGCTTCAACTCTTCCAGGCTGGCCCGGGCCACCTGGGTCAGCTTCAATTCCATTTTCTTCGATGTGGCCGCGGCCTCGGACCCCTCCGCGATGTTCTGCACGCCGGAACGCGCCGCTTGCACCATCTGGTCATGGGTTCGGCTGCGGCGATCGATGTAGCTGTCGCAGAAGCGCACCGTCAGGTCATAGACCAACTGCGCCACCTGGAACCCCTTCAGGTTTCGGTATCCGCCATGAACCGACAGAATCGATTCCTTCTCGGCCTGTCCGCTGGATTTGCCCTCGCCTCCTTGTCCACTTCGTCCCCTCTGTCCACTCATATCCTCCCCCTTCGAGGCCATCCGCCGGACCAAGCGACTTCTCCGGTCCGTGGTTTCAGGGAGAGGAACGGGAAAGCGAGGACCGAGGTTCGCGCACGTAGTCGCCCGACAGAAATACCCCTGGCCGCCCCGCCGCGTGACATCCCGGGACGCAACGGGTACACTGGGCCCCACGTCCCTGGATCGGGGTAAAGGGGGGAACCTTATGGAATCCAACGAGCCGGTCAAGCCTATGACGTTCGGGGAACTGTGCGCGGACTTTCTGGCGTTCGTGGGACGGTCTTGGAGGCGGTTCAAGGGTTTCTGCAAACGTTGCATGGCCTCGCCCGCCTTCATTGTGGCGATCCTGGCGATGGTGACCTGGCTGTCCATGGGCTACGTGTCCGGCGGGTTCGCCATGGACGATCATCTCTACCGCGCGTCGTTCAAAGGCTTCCCCGGCATCCCGGAGTACGCCCGTGCGCCGCTGATGGGCCATCTCATCTGTAGCGGCCAGGCCGACCAGAATATGGCGCTCATCGACCGCGGCGTGTTCCCCTGGTGGGGCACGCAAGACGGCAAGCTCGCGTTCTGGCGGCCCCTGTCCACCCTGTTCTACTGGATCGACTTCACCCTGTGGGAAAACGAAGCGGTCCCCATGCACCTGCACAACATCGCGTGGTACCTCCTGGTGTGCGTGCTGGCCGCCGTGTATTACCGCCGATTGATGCAGCCCTGTTGGATCGCGGGATTGGCCGCGCTTCTGTTTGCCTTTGACGATGCCCATTGTTTCCCGGTGGCGTGGTTGGCCCATCGCTATTCGCTCATGGCGGCTGCTTTCTGTCTTGGCGTGCTCATCACCCACGACCGGTGGCGGAAGGGCGGGTCGTGGCTGAATCTGGTCGCGGGCATCGTGCTGCTGCTCTTCGGCCTGGCATCCGGCGAGGCGGCCATGGCCGTGGGCGCATACCTCACCGCCTACGCGCTGGTGCTTGAGGAAGGCCCGTGGCGGCCGCGTCTGCTCTCCCTGGCGCCGTACGCAGCGGTGGGCGTGGCTTACCTGGCCGTATACCGCGTTCTGGGATTCGGCACCCACGGCACGGGTTGGTACACCGACCCCTTCGGCGAACCTCTGGCGTTTCTCACCGCTGTGGTGGTGCGTGTGCCCGCGTTTCTGGTCGCCTTGCTGCTGGAATGGCCCGGCGACCTGCTCCGCCTCCTGGGCAGCACCGGACCCCTCGGCGCGGTCATTTGCTCCGGCATCCTGGCCCTCATGGGGTTGGTACTCGTACCCATGCTGCGCCACGACCGGATGGCCCGATTCTGGCTCGCGGCCACGGTGCTGTCGTTGCCCTTGATATGCACCGTCATGCCGCAACCCCGGCTGCTGCTCTGGGCCGGGATCGGCGCCATGGGATTCGTGGCGCGTTTCTTTGGGGCGCGGGGCGAGCGGGAGGCATGGCTGCCCAAGAATCTCCCGTGGCGCATCGGTGCGCGCACGTTGGCAGTCTTGTTTGTGCTGGCGCACCTGGTTGTGGCGCCGTTCCTCTACATGCAACTGGGCCGCGCCATTGGCGCCAACGGCAGAAAGATCGAGGCGTCGTTCGCAACGCTCCCCGACGGACCCGCCGTGAAGGACAAGACCCTGATGGTCTACCGGATGCCCAACGACTTCACCCCCTGGTATTTCGCCATCATGCGGTCGTCCATTAGTGAAATCTTCCCCGAGTACGTGCGGGTGCTGTCGACGGGGTACAACGAAATGACCATCACACGTCCCGACGACCGCACGCTGATCCTTCGTCCCGAGAAGTCGTTCATGTCCACACCCGGCCGCAGCATGTACCGGTCGTCGCGGAGTCCCATGGCCGTCGGCGACACGGTCGAACTCTCGGGCATGACCGTGCAGGTGACCGAGGTGGATGACACGGGATGGCCTACCGAGGCCGAATTCCAATTCGACCGGCCGCTGGAAGACGCGGATGTCCTGTGGTACTCGGCGGTCCGCGTGCCGAAGCTTCTGAAGTACGTGAAACGCACCATCAAGGTGAGTAGATTCTGCGAGACGCCTCCGCCTGAGATCGGCGAGACCATCTCGTTGGACGAACTGGTGAAGCGTAGCGGGAACGTGCCGGAGAAGGCGGAGTAGGCGTGGCCATGATACTGGGTCTCATGGCCGCGGTAAGAAACCAATGATTGTGGGTCTGAACCACACCAAACGGGAGAGAAGACCATGGCTGACACGTCCGGACCTCTGAAACACGTCGTATTGTTGAAGTTCAAAGACGAGACGTCGCCCGAGCTGCTTGATGAGCTCATTGCGGGCTTGCTGGCGCTTCCCGGGAAGATCGATGTCATGAAGTATCTCGAGTGGGGTCCTGACGTCAGTGTGGAAGGTCTTCAGGACGGGTTCACGCACTGCTTCATCACGACATTCGACGGTCCGGCCGGTCGCGACTGCTACCTTCCCCACGAAGCGCACCAGGCCTACGCAGATGTCGTATTGCCGCACATCGACAAGATTCTCGTGTTCGATTTTCACCCCCAACCCTAGCGGCGACAGAGGGTCCTGGGAAGGCTTCACCAGGACCGGCATGCCCGGCGGCAACGGAAACTGGGAGAGGTAGCAGTCATGCATGAGAACACGGGCATTCACTATCCCGCCATGGGCGAGATGGCGTTCATCGACCTGGGCGACGCCCCGGATCCCGAGCCCACGCAGGTGGTCATTCGGACGCACTATTCGGGCATCACGAACGGCACCGAGCGCCACGCGCTCTTGGGCGAACACGGTTGGGATGACCTGTTCCCGGGCGCCCACGGCTACCAGTGTGTTGGCCGTATCGAGAAGGCCGGGGCGGGGGTGACGGAGTTCAAGGAAGGGGACTGGGTCTTCTACGGCGCCTACGTCGGGCACCGGGGATGGCACGTCCAGGACGTCGCCTCAGCCGACACGCAGAGCAATGCCTCACACCTTGTGTTCAAACTGCCCTCAGGCATCGACCACAAACACTGTGCCCTCCTGGGCGTCGCCGGTGTGGCCATGCGCGGCGTACGGCGGTTCCGGGTAGGACCCGCCCAGAAGGTGTGGGTGGCGGGGCAAGGCCCCATCGGCCACTTCGCGGCCCAATCGGCCCGTGCCCTGGGCGCACACGTGACCGTGTCGGATCTCAACTCCAGACGCTTGGAGACAGCCCAGATCTGCGGCGCCCATCGCGCCATCAACGCCGCTGTCGAGAAGGCATGGACCGCCATCGAGGACGGAGGCCCCTACGACTGCATCATCGACGCGTGCAACCTGGATTCGTTCCTCCTGGACGTGTTCGATCACAACGTGCTCGCCCACGGCGGCGTGAACGGTATCCTCGCCGTTCACACCAAGATGACGTTCCCATGGTCCTTGCTGCACACGCAAGAGGCATCCATCGAGGTTTCCTGCCACTTCAGCCTCGATGAACTGCGTGTCCTGACCCATTTCATGCAACAGGGCATCATCCAGGTCGGGCCGGTGATCAGCCATTGCGTGCCGGTTGCGGAAGCGCCGACGTTGTATGGGATGTTGCGGGACGACCCAGGCCGGTTGATGGGCGTGGTGTTCGACTGGACGGGGTGAGGATGGGGCTCGCCCGTCCCTGCCGGGACTTGGGGATGGAGACCTCATAGTAGCCACGTTGGTTGTCCACGGCCGACAGACGGGAGGTGATTCGCCGCGTGCCTTTGTGCCCCCGCGTTCAAGTCTCACTTGCTCTCTGTCCGGCAAGCCAGGGCAGCCGCCAGGTGAACGAGATCCTTCGCGTTGCACAGGATGACGGGAGAGGGACCTGTTCCCTTGTCATCCTGGCTCGTTCCGGCTGTGGCGTGGTCGCGGTAGGGATGCCCAATGCCGGTTGAAGTCTGCTGAGAGGATCTGGTCCAATGCCCACCGTTGGGAATCAGCATCTTCGAGGTATCGGCATGTTGTCGCGTCTCAATCGCCGAAGGGTCTTCCTGTTCGGTCTGTTCGTCGTCGGGTGGGTTGCCTCAGCCGGGGCGTCCGATCTGCCCGGCGCTGTCCCCTTGCAGGCGGCCATCGAAGATCTGGCGCAGACTCATGACGCCGGGTACCCGAACGCGGAAGCCTACCGGGAACGTCTCGCGGATCTCGAAAGCCGAGCCCGCAACGGCCAGGAGGTGCAACCTGAGTTCGACGCCCTCCGCCAAGAGGCCCTTCTGGCGAATCCTCTGCTCACCGCCGCGCCCATCGCGTTCGTCGTGCGGCATCAGTACAAACGCGACCACCACAACACGGGCACCATGTTCCAGCCCGGCGAAATCAACGCCCACAGTTTCCAGGGCGGCGGCGCTATCCGCACCATCGACTTCGCCCGCGGCGGCCAGGTGACCACCCTCGCGGAGTTTCCAACCGGCGTAGCCCGCGACCTCGACGTCAGCTACGACGGACGATCACTCCTATTCGCCATGCGCCCCGACACGGCCGTCCCTTACCACATCTACGAGATGAACGCCGACGGCACCGGACTTGTCCAACTGACCTTCGGCAACCAGGCCACCGACATAGATCCCACATATCTTCCCGACGGACGGATCGTGTTCTCCTCCACGCGGGATCCCAAGTACTGCGGTTGCAACCGTCACATTCAAGCGAATCTCTACCTCATGGACGCGGACGGCGCCAACGTCCATCAGATAGGGCGGAACACGCTGTTCGAAGCCAGGCCGAGCGTCATGGACGACGGCCGGATTCTCTACGACCGGTGGGAATACGTGGACCGCCATTTCGGACCTTCCTTCGGTCTGTGGACGGTCCGGCCGGACGGGTCTCGTCACGATCTTTTCTACGGCAACAACGCGTGGTCTCCCGGCGCCATCTTCGATGCCCGCACCATCCCCGGAAGCCAGCAGTTCCTTGCCGTCTTCGGCGCGTGTCACGACCGGCCCTGGGGCGCTATGGTGCTCTTGGACCGTCGCAAGGGACTCGATGGCATGGACCCCGTGGTTCGGAGTTGGCCGGCTGACATCCAGTCGCTCATGCCCAACCCACACGAGGTGCCCCGTACAACCGGCATCAACCATCCTCACCAGCCGTTGATCGATACATTCACCCAAGTGCCCGTGAAATACGAGGATCCTTGGCCCCTTTCCGACACGTACTTCTTGTGCTCACGGATGACGGGCGACGGCGAACAAATGGGGATCGTCTTGCTGGACGTCTTTGGCAACGAACTTCAGATCCACACCGAGCAACCCGGCTGCTTCGATCCCATGCCGCTGGCCCCCCGGCCCCGGCCGCCAGTCGTCCCCGATCGGACGGACCTGTCGGATTCCGCCGCCGCCTTCTATGTCGCAGACGTGTACCGAGGCACGGGCATGGAGAATGTGCCACGTGGCGCGATCAAGACCATCCGTGTCCTCGAAGCGCCGCCCAAACGTCACTGGACCCGGAACGGCCATCATTGGCATATCGACACGCACCAGGCCCCGGCCATGAACTTCAACTGCACCAATAACAAACGCATCCTGGGCGACGCACCCGTCGAGTCCGACGGATCCGCCTACTTCGAAGTGCCACCCGGCCGGTTCCTCTTCTTCCAGCTTCTCGATGACAAAGGCATGATGGTCCAATCCATGCGTTCAGGGACGACCGCCCAGCCGGGTGAACTGGTGGGTTGCGTGGGTTGCCACGAGAACCGCCTGTCCAGCGCGCCGGTCAAGTCGGGTACTCTGGCTATGCGCCGTCCCGCCAGCAAACTGAAGCCGTGGTACGGTCCCGAGCGCGCGTTCAGCTACGTCGATGAAGTGCAGCCCGTGTTCGACAAAAACTGCGTCCGATGCCATGACTACGGCAAGGACGCGGGCAAGAAACTCAACCTGGCGGGTGACCTGGGCCTGGCGTTCAACACATCGTACCTTGCGTTGCGCACCAAGAGTCCCATGCGCTGGCACGTCGACCAACCCGGGGAACGCAAGGCCCTCATCAAAGCCATCGACGACGGTCCTCCGCAGGTGCTGCCGCCTTACGCGTGGGGGTCTCATCGCAGCCGCCTCATCGACGTGATCCTCGGAGGACACAACGACATCAAGCTGGACCCCGAAAGCCTCGACCGCATTGTCACGTGGATCGACGTCAACGCGCCCTACTACGGCACCTATGCCAGCGCCTACCCTAACAACCGTTTCGGCCGGTCGCCGCTTGACGACCAGCAACTGGCCCGGCTCGCCGAGTTGACGGGGGTCCCGGTCAATGCGCCAAACGTAGGCGCTGAGTTGCAGGGCTCCCAGGTCAGCTTCACGCGGCCCGAATGCAGTCTGTGCCTCACAGGAATGGGGAAGGCTACGCCCGAGTACGCCGAGGCCGTCGCTATCATTAAGGCGGGACAGGACACGTTGGCTAGGCTTCCACGCGCCGACATGCGAGGCTTCCGCCTGGCGAGCGAACAAGACCGTGGCCGTCAGGAACGGTGTGACACATTCGCCACCGCGGAAACGGAAGCGCGAAAGGCCATGATCGAAGGGGGCAAGCACTTCTTCAGACCCCCGGAACCGCCGCCCGCCGTACTCGTGACCCCGGTCGCCATTGCCTCGTCTTCCGGAGGTTCGTTCCTGGACAACGGGGGCCGCGGCGCAAGCCCCGATCCCCGGTACGTCGTTGACATGGCCATTGACGGCGATGTCGGCACCTTCTGCTGTCTTCTCGACGACACAACCGATGGCGCCCAGCCAGATACGATTCCGGCAAAGGGAGCCCAACCCGTTACGGGGCATATCGTCTTCGACTTGGGGCATCCCCTTCCGATCCGCGGGGCGCGACTGGTTTCGCGAGTGCCTGCCGGCCCCTACAACCCACGTGAAGTCGACTATCTGGCACTCGCGGGTCCGGAGTATCCCGTGGGCGACGACGAGACGCGACTGCTTGCGGGTCACACGTACAGCCCCTTGCAGGCCGGAGCCATGGAAGATACGCGCTGGGACGAAGCGGTCACCCGCTACGTTGCTCTACGGGTCAAGAGCAGCTACGAATCGCGGGGGCCCGTCCACTACAACTTCCAGATCGCCGAGGTGCAGTTCTTCGTTGATCCTGAAGCCGATCTTCCGCCGGAAATGAAGCCAGGCTGGACTGGTCGTCGACAGCGCATCGAGAAGATCGCTACGATCCGTGAGGCCATGCGGGATCTGCGTAGATCCTATCCTGACCGTTACCCGGCAGGGACACTGCTGGAACGGCTGGCCGGTATCGAGCGCGGCATAGAGGACCATGTGGACGACAGCTTTGATGAGGTGGACGCGCAACTGGCGGCGCTACGCCGCGAAGCCCTCGTCGACGTCAACCCGTTGATGCCGGAACGGCTTCTCTTCGTCAAGCGCTACACCTACAGTCCCGGCTTCTACTACGCCGAGTTCATGAGGGCCAGCCGGTTTGGCGGCAACCTCTGCGTCCTCGAAGTGCCTACGGGCAAGGTCCGCGAACTCGCCCCGGATCTCGCAGGCGGCATCTTCGACCGGTACGACCTGTCCTTCGACGGCCAGCGCGTGGTGTTCGGGTACAAGGCCGGGCCCGGTCAGGGATTCCGCATCTGGGAAGTCGGCATCGACGGCAGCGGTCTGCGGCAACTCACGGTCGATCCGCCCGACGAGCAGGCACGGATTCAGAAGTACTGGCACCCCGTCCAGAAGAAGTCGGGCGTCTACCGACACCACACGGACGATTTCCATCCATGCTACTTGCCCGACGGCGGCATCTGCTTCACCTCGTCCCGGTGCGAACAAGGCGTGCTGTGCGACCAGGGCGACAGTCTTGCTGTGAACGTGCTCTACCGGATGGACGCCGACGGCGGCAATCTGCGACGTCTGTCCCAGGGCGCCTTGAGCGAGTCCACGCCCAGCGTCGCCAATGACGGGCGCATCCTCTACACCCGATGGGAATACGTCGATAAGGGCGTCATCGCCGTACAGTCGCTCTGGGCGATGCGGCCCGACGGGTCGGGATCCACCGAGATCTACGGCAACGAGATCGCGTTCCCGCCGGTCCTCATCCACGGCCGCGCAATCCCGGGATCGAACCACCAGTACGTGGCCACCGCCACCATGCACCATCCCTTCGCGGTGGGACCGGTCCTGCTGATTGACACTCAGCGCAACATCCGCACCCACGACCCGATTCAGTCGCTAACGCCCGATACCAGTCTCAGCATCGAAGGCGTCGGTAGCTTTCCCAACGGCGAGAACTTCGTCCATCGCAAGAACGGCCTCTGGGTCGCCGACAACGTAGGTCCCCTCTACTCAGAACCTTTCCCACTCGCCGACCCCGTCACCGGCGCCGGCGGGGGCAAGTACTTCCTGGTTGACTGCAACCCGAACCAGACCTGGAACCATCCGACGGCGTATGGCCTTTACCTCATCGACACCTTTGGCAACCGTGTGAAGGTCCACGACGATCCCGAGATCGCGTGTTGGCAACCCGTCCCACTCGCGCCTCGAACGCGGCCGCCCGTCATTCCGACGGTCGAGCCGCCGCGTGAAACCAATCCCGACGAGGTCGTCGTGGCGATGAGCGACGTGTATCACGGGTTGGACGGCGTGCCGCGCGGAACCATTAAGTATCTGCGCATTCTTGAACAGGTGGCGCGCCCCTGGTCCGCACGACGATTCTGGCCCGACGACGAAACCCACGGACAACACGCCGTCATCAGCATGAACGCCCACATCTTCGTGAAGGTCCATCATGGGGTAGTTCCGGTCGACGAGGATGGGTCCGCCCAGTTCGTCGTGCCCGCTCGGAAGAACCTCTTCTTCCAGGCGCTGGACGAAGATTTCATGGAAGTGCAGCGCATGCGCAGCTTCGTCAACTTCCAGCCCGGCGAGACGCGATCCTGTGTCGGGTGCCACGAGCCGAAGGCCCTGGCGCCGCCCCCGTCCACGGTCCACGCCCTGTCCCGTCCGCCTGCCAGGCCCGCCGCGCAGCCGGGCGAGACGGTCCCGCGTCCCATCCACTACGCGACCGACGTGCAGCCCATCCTCGACCGGCATTGCGTCGAGTGTCACAATCCGGAAAGACCGGAGGGGGAACTAGACCTGAGCGGCGACTTGACCGCGTTCTTCAATCGATCCTACGAAGCCATCATGAACAAGAATCTCGTGGCCCATATCCAGGAATTCAAAGGGCCGCAGGTGCGGGCACAGAAGGGGAACGTCGTGCCCTTGCCGCCCTACTCGCTGGGGTCGCACGCCAGCCCGCTCATCACGATCATCCGCGAAGGCCACTACGAATGCACGCTTTCCGCTGAGGAAGAGGCGCGCCTCGTCACATGGGCCGATGCGAATGCGCCGTACTACGGTTCCTACTTCGGCCGCCGCAATCTGACCTACCGCGATCATCCGGATTTTCGTCCTGTGCCGACTCTGGCCTCTGCGCGAGGTATCTCACCACAAGCGCGAGCCGATCTGAATGAGGTGCCGCGCGCAACACTAGAGCCGAAGCGGAACGGAAGCGAATGACCGATCACCGTCATTCTGAGCGAAGCGAAGAATCTCGTCCTCCCGGCGACGGTCCCGGAGTGCGAAATGCTTCGCTCACGCTCAGCATGACGGAGTGGGCGTGTCCCTGCGGCGAACACCTCCTCATCGCCTGGCCCCCCGGCACCGGCACCGACGGCTTTCTGGTGCTCGAAGGACTCGAAGAATAGGCGGCATCCGCGCCCACTTCCGTGTTGAATCGAATCTGCGCTTGCGATAAGGTCTACGCAAGCAGGGAGATCACCCATGGAACTCGACGCGCTCATTCTGTCACGAATCCAGTTCGCCCTGACCATCTGCTTCCACTACCTCTTCCCCCCGCTCTCCATCGGGCTGGGCTGGCTGATGGTCATCATGGAAGGCATGTACCTCAAGACGGGCGACAAACAGTATGAGGCCATCGCCCGGTTCTGGACCGGCATCTTCGCCGTAATCTTCGCCGTTGGCGTGGCTTCCGGCATCGTCATGGAGTTCCAGTTCGGCACCAACTGGTCCGCCTACTCCCGGTTCGTAGGCGACGTGTTCGGCTCGGCCCTCGCTGCCGAAGGAATTTTCGCCTTCTTCCTCGAGTCGGGGTTCCTGGCCGTGCTCGTGTTTGGATGGGACCGCGTATCCCCCAAGATGCACTTCTTCTCCACCGTCATGGTCGCCGTGGGCGCCTTGTTCTCGTCGGTGTGGATCACCATCGCCAACTCCTGGCAGCAGACGCCCGCAGGGCACCACGTTGTGGACATCCTGCGCAACGGCGTACCTGCCCAACGCGCCGAGATCCTCAACTTCTGGGAAGTCGTCTTCAACCCGTCGTCCGTACACCGGCTTGTCCACGTGTGGATCGGTGCGGGAATCCTCGGCGCCTTCTTCGTGCTCAGCATTTCGTCCTACTACCTCCTCAAGAACCGGCACGTCGAACCCGCCAAGAAGATGTTCAAGCTCGGCCTCATCGTCGGCCTCATCATGTCCGTGGCCGCCCCGATTTCGGGCCATTTCCAAGCGCGCCAGGTCGCCGAGACCCAGCCCGCCAAACTGGCCGCCTTCGAAGGCCTGTTTGAAACTCCGGAAGGTGGCGCGCCCTTGTACCTGTGGGGATTTCCGGACGAGAAAGCCAGGAAGGTGCACATGGGCATCGCCGTCCCCGGCATGCTCAGCTTTCTGGTTCACGACAATTTCACCACACCCGTCCCCGGTCTTGATCGGATTCCCGAAGAGGACTGGCCCCCTGTGGCTGTGTCGTTTTACACGTACCACATTATGATCGGGTTGGGCATGTTCTTCATCGGCGTCACGGCTCTCGCCACGTTCCTCTGGTGGCGGGGCACCGTGTTCAAGCAACGATGGCTCCTGTGGATTCTGGTGTTCGCGATT
>JAAEQP010001331.1 GCA_024231375.1 bacterium
GCGTGCCTTTGCGTTCTCTGCGTCTCGGAGTTGAAGTCCGGGTTCCGGTCTTTCCGGCGCGCCGGGGAGGGTGCCGGGTACACGAGATCCTTCGCGTTGCTCAGGATGACGGGGAGGGCGTGGCGTTCTTCGTGAGGATCTCGCGTGCCGGTGGGGCCGTGGGGAGACTGGAGACCTTTCGCTCGGAGGATGGGGTGAGAACTGGGCAAGCGCACGCACTCAACCGGGCCGCCGTGGTCACCAAGTCTTGTCAGGTGTGCCACCTTCAAGCGGCAGCTTGTGGGTGTCCGGATTCACGATGGGCAACCGCAGAGGTTGGCCTCGCCGCCCGTACGTGGTAGCATAGGTCAACTCGGGCCTGCACGGTTCTGGCCCGTCGTACAAGGGGGGACGTTGCATGTCTCAGCATACCCGTATCGCCACGCTTCTCGTCGCCGGTCTCATCCTCGCCTCGCTCCCGACAGGAGCCGCAGCCGAAGACTGGCCCACCTACCGACACGACCACGCACGGAGCAACGCCACCGGCGAGCAACTCTCCGCGCCGCTGGCGCCGCAGTGGACCTTCCTCCCGTTGCACGCGCCCCAGCCCGCTTGGTCGGAACCCGCCAAGGAGAAACCGCGGGTTCGCTTCGACGAGGCCTTCCACGTGGCGGCCGTGGGCGACGCCGTGTTCTTCGGATCGTCGGCCGACGGCAAGGTGTACTGCCTCGACGCCGCGACCGGCGCCGTGCGTTGGACGTTCATCACCAACGGCCCCATCCGCGTCGCGCCCACCGTCGTTGACGGCCGGGTCTACATCGGGTCCGACGATGGGAACGTCTACTGTCTCCAGGCTTCCGACGGCGCCGAAGTGTGGCGGTCGCGCGCGTCCTTTGCCGACGACAAAGTCCTCGGCGCAGGCAAAATGACCTCGCTCTGGCCCATTCGCACCGGCGTACTCGTCGACAACGGCGTCGCTTACTTCGGCGCCGGCGTGTTCCCCAACGAGACCACCTTCGTATGCGCCGTCGACGCCAAGACCGGCGCACGCCTCTGGTGCAACGACAGTTTCGGCCAGAAAGGCTACTCCCTGGAATTCGGCGGCATTTCGCCGCAAGGCGCGCTCCTGGCCTCCGACAGCACCCTGTTCGTACCGTCCGGCCGCGCCATGCCCGCCGCCTTCAGCCGCGACACCGGCGATCTGCTCTACTACTGCCCGCCCGGCGGCAAAGTCGGCGGCACCTGGGCCCTGCTCACGGGCGACCGGCTCGTGGCGGGTATGGAACGCAAGCACGCCTACGACACCGCCACGGGACGACAGGCCCACGACAACGCCTACGCGTGGTTCCCCGGCCTTCAGTTGGTCGTGACGGACAAGCACGCCTACACGCTCATGTTCGACGAATTGGCCGCCATGGACCGCGGCGCCTTCCAGGCCGCAAGCGAGTGGCGCAACGGCGTCGTCGCGGAACTGGACGCGGCGAGCCGCAAGCGGGCGCCTCTCGACAAGAAGGCTCGCGCGGGAACCCTGTCCGAAGCAGAGAAAGAGCAGCTCAGGGTACTCAAAACCGAGATGGAGCAGCTAACCACCGAACGGAAACGAATCGAAGACGGCGTCTTCCGCTGGCGTCGACCCTGCACCCATCAGGACGCCCTCATTCTGGCCGGCGACACCCTGTTCGCCGGCGGAGAGAGTTCCGTGTCCGCCGTACATGGGATTACCGGGCAAGACCTGTGGTCCGCGCCGGTCAACGGCAAGGCCTGCGGCCTCGCCGTGGCCAACCAACGCCTCTTCGTCAGCACCGAGACCGGGGCAATCCAGTGTTTCGCGTCGGGCGACGCACGCGATGCCGTGGTCAAGCAAGCCGCGGAACCCTTGGGCGCGAGCGAGGGGCGGATCGTGGCCGCTGCCGAGGCCATCCTCGAGCAGACCGGCATCGACCGCGGATTCTGTCTGGTCTACGGATGTGGTGACGGACGCCTCGCCTACGAACTCGCCAAGCGTTCCGATCTGTATATTGTCGGTGTCGACGACGACCCTGCCGCCGTGGCGAAGGCGCGGGAGAACTTCGACGGAGCCGGCCTCCTGGGCGTACGGGGCGTCTTTGACGTATGCGATCTGAACGACCTCCCCTATGCCGACTACTTTGCCAACCTCATCGTCTCCCAACGCATGATGGGGGCCACCAAACTCGTCGGCAATGCCAGTGAGCTGGTTCGCGTGCTCAAGCCCTGCGGTGGAACCGTCTGCATCGACGCGGCCATCGGCGATCCCGCCGCGTGGCCCATATCCGGTAGCGTCATCGCATCGAGCCGGTCCGGCGACGACAATCTGGTGACCGGCGTTCGCGGCGCGTTGGAAGGCAGCGGCTCGTGGACCCATCAGTACGCCGATGTGGCAAACACCGCCTGTTCCGGCGATGAACTGGTCCAGGGCCCCTTGGGTGTGTTGTGGTACGGACGGCCAGGACCCGAGAACATGGTGGAACGCCATGCACGTCCGGCTGCGCCCGTTGCTATGGATGGACGCATGTTCGTGCAAGGCGAAAACGTCGTCATGGCCTACGACTCGTACAACGGACTCGAACTGTGGCGGCGTGCCATTCCGGGCGCCCTGCGCGCGCGCGTCGACTCGGACATGAGCAACATGGCCGTGCAACCCGACGGGTTGTACGTTGCCACGGAGACCGAGTGCTTCCGCCTCGACCCGGCCACGGGCGATGTGATGCTCACCTACTCGCTTCCGAAAAGCGTCGACGGCAAAGCGCGTCGCTGGGGGTATCTGGCCTGTCACGACGGCATCCTCTACGGAACCCTCGCCGAACCTCTCACGCGTCCATACGGGCAAGCGTGGTGGGCGGCCGTCACCGGCGAGTCCGAGAACCGTCCCGATGTGGCCGAAGTGTCGGAACTGCTGGTCGCGGAAAAGGACCCCAACCCACGCGACTTCTGGTCCTTCGAGCAACGTGGAAAGATGTGGCACGGCATGACCTCCTGGCCGGCCTGGGGCAGCGTGGCGAGCCCCGTGGGCGCGGTGACCGAACGCATCATGGGCGGCGACGCCTTCTTCGCCCTCGATGCGGCGACGGGCGATCTGCTCTGGCGCTTCGACGGCGATGATATCGCCCACCCCGCTATCACCATCGGCGACGGCGCCGTATTCCTTGCGGACTGCACCGTCACCCCAACGGAGAAGGACGAGGCCCTCGCCGGGCACGAGCGCCTGATTGAAGCCGGCGCGGTTCAGAAATCGGACACCCATTACAATCCGAAAGACGCCGACGTGCGGCGCGTCGTGGCCCTGGATGCACGAACCGGCGAGAAACAGTGGGAACACGTCGTCGATCTCACCGAGTGCGGCGGCGACCGCATGGGCATGGCCCACAGCGACGGGCTCGTTCTGTTCCTCGGATGCTTCAGCAACCACGACCGCAATCTGTTCAACAAGGGCACACTCAAGTGGCGGCGTATCACCGCGCTCAACGCGTCGGACGGCGTGTTGGCCTGGTCCAAACCCCTGAACTACTTGCGTCGTCCCGTCATCGTGGGCGACGAGATCCTCATCGAGCCCCGCGCGTGCGACGTTCGCACCGGCGCGGTCAAGAAACGCATCCACCCCCTGACCGGTCGCGACGAAGAGTGGGAGTACGTGCGCCCCGGCCACTGTTGCAGCGCCACGTCCGCGTCGGCCAACATGTTCTTCCTGCGCGGATACTTCCTCTGGTACTACGACCTGAAGAAGGACCAGGGCATGTTGCCCTTCGGCGGCATCCGTCCCGGGTGCTGGATCAACACCGTTCCGGCCGACGGCGTCCTCCTGTTTCCCGAAGCCAGCGCGGGCTGTACCTGCTCCTATCCCATTCGGTCTACGGTCGTGATGCATCCCAAGAAGCAACAGACCACGTGGGCCATGTGCGTCCAATACGGTGATTTGACTCCCGTGAAGCAAATGGCCGTGAACCTCGGCGCGCCCGGCGACTGGCGCGATGCCGACGGCGCCATGTGGTTTGGGTACCCCCATCCGCCCAGCACGTCGTGGCACCCCTACGGCGTCGATTTCCGGTTGAAGGAGAAGTTCATCGGCGAAAGCGACTACACCTGCCGCAGCTTCCAGGGCGAAACCTTCGCCGATATGGAACGCCCGTGGCTCTACGCTTCCAGTGCGCGCGGCCTGACCAAGTGCGAAGTGCCTCTTCTTGAGGAAGGCCAAGGCCCCGCGCGCTACACCGTGCGCCTCCATTTCGTGGAGACCGAAGTCACCGCGCCCAAGACGCGCGTGTTCGAGGTGCGGCTCCAAGGGAAACGGGTCCAGAAGAATCTGGACATCTTCCGCGAGGCAGGCGGCGCCAACATCCCGCTCGTCAAAGAATTTACCGGCGTGAAGGTGGACAAGGACTTGGTCCTGGAGTTGCTCCCGCGCAGCGAAGAGCCCGGACCCGACCAAGTGCCCATCCTGAGCGGAATCGAAGTGATTCGGGAAGAGTTCGTGGTGGCAGCAGCAGGCTGATCGCGCGACCACAAGCGAAAGACCGGGACTGTCCCAAGCGGAGTCCGCCGTAGGCGGACGAAGACGGGACTGTCCCTGGCCTTTTCGCGGCTTCGCCGAAGTGCAGACTTCTTCAACAGTCTCGCCGTAGGGCCGCACTTTGCCGCGGCTGGTTCGTGGTCGGTGCAGTCCCCGTAGGGTGCGTCGAACGAAGGTCGGAGACCGAGAGAGCACGCACCATTCCCACTGTCTCTGGCCTTCTTCACTGCGTCTCGCGGAGGATGCGCCCGGCTGCTGAGGCGCCCCCCGTTACCTGTCCAGGAGCCCCTGGCCCACCACCAGGGTCTCCCCTTGGGCCATCTCCAGTTCGATGGAGGGTTCACCGGACCATTCCGCGATCCGGTCCGCCAACACGCGCGAGTGCGTCGTGATCCAGAGTTGTGATTCGCGTGACGCTTCCACAATCAGTTGAGCCAAGGGCTCGATGAGGTCGGGGTGAATGCTCGTCTCGGGTTCGTTCAACGCGATGAGTGTCGGCGGTTGGGGCGACAACAACGCCGCCAACAAGCACAGATACCGGAGCGTACCGTCCGACAACTCCCGCGCCTGGAACGGCCGTACGATGCCCGGCATGCGCAGCCCCACAGTGAACCGCGCTTCACGCGAATCGCCGGGAAACTCCAGAATCGCCCCAGGGAACGCCTTGTCTACCGCACGGGCCAGTTCTTCGCGACGATTCGCCGCCACCACCGTCTGCAACGCCGCCGCCAGATCGTCGCCATCCGGACTCAACGTCGGCGTCATCGCCACCACCTGCGGCTTCCGCAACGGCGAATCCCCGTCCGTCCGAAACTGATGATAGAACCGCCACCGCACCATCTCCTGCCGCAATGCCGACAACTCCGGATACCGATGGGGTTCGCGGATCTGCGACAGGGCCGATTCCGATTCCATCAGCGGGAGCCGGTGGGTGATGCGGGTGCCGTCTGCGTCGCGCAGGTTCGCGGCCGCTTCCTCACGCTCCAGGAACACGATGGTCCGGCCCCGGTCCGGCGCGTACCGCACCTTCTCCGTCTTGATCGACGGGTCCAGCGGAAACCCCAATCCACCGCAAGTCTCCAGGCCTGCAGCGCCCTCGCCCGCGTCGGGCGGATAGGATCCGCCGGACTTGGGCAGCCCCGCCGTCATGTCGAAGGTCCAATCGTCGACGCGGACCCCCAGTTCCATCCGCACCGACCCCTTCTTCCGGGGTCCCGCCCACAACACCGACGGCATGCCGCCTTCACTCGCAAGCGCGCGCGCCAACGTCCCGCGTGCCGCAGCCGCCAACAGTACGATGGCGCGGTACAGATTGCTCTTGCCACACCCGTTGGGACCCACAAGGACATTGACCCGCCCCAGCGGCAACCGGATGTTGCGCACCGAGCGGTACCCCTTTACCCACAGTTCCTGGATCGCCATCGCCCGTCATCCCCCGCCGGTTCGTGTGTCACCACACTAGCCGATCCACCAGGGAACGGTCCAGAGCATTTGCCGATCAGGCCATCTTCGGTAGGGCCGCGCTCCGTCGCGGCCGGCTTGTGGTCGGTGTGGTCCCCGTAGGATACGTCGAACGGAGGTCGCAGGCCGAGAGGCAGCACGCGCCGTGGAGCCGTTGAGAAAGGCATATGCGCAGGAGAGCAGGAGCGAGAAAGCGGGACTGACGCAAGCGAGTCCGCCGAAGGCGGAGGAGACGGGTCTGTTAGCTTCACTCGCGGCCCAAACGCCCGGCTGGGACTCCTACGACAGCACGCACCATCCCCACTACGCTTCGCTGGGCGTGTCCTCAGAGGACGGATCATCGGCCGACTGCTTGATGTAGTAGTCGATGTACTGTCTCAGCATGAGCTTCACCTCGGCCATGGCGGCATCGGCGTTTTCGGGATACCACATGAGAGCTTTGTCCATCACGCTACCGGCCGTCTCGAGAATGATGAGCGCCCTGGTCTGAAGCTCGCGGCTGGACCCTTTTACCCCCAGTTCAGCCAGCAACGTAGCGGCGAACTCACTCTGCCGCGAATCGCGTTCGTAATCGATCTGGGCCAGTGTGGCATTGCTCTGCATGGCGCGCGTGACAGCAGCAGCTCCCTTGACCGTTCGGTTGAATTCAAATGCCGTGTCAACCACCTGGTCCATTGTATCGCGCCAATCGACTTCATCGCGACGCTCGTAGATCGAGTCGAGCTGTTCCTGCTGCTGCTCCGCGAACTGCTTGGCCAAAGCATGAAGTAAGGCAAGTTTGTTGGGAAAGTAGTGGTAGAGCGTCGCAATGTTAACGCCGCTTCGCTCTGCCACGCGTTCGGTCGTCAGGTTCTCGGACCCCTCATCGTCCAACAGCTCCGCCGTCGCATCCAGGATCTTCTCCACGGTCTGCTTCGCACGGTTCTGAAGCGGACTCCGCCGAGGTTGCAATTCGACCGGGAGTGTTGTTTCAGCGCCTTGTTCGCCCAAAGCTTGTAAACCCCTTTGTTAAAGGTGTTGCGAGGCCGATCACCCCAGCGGGTGGCGCATCTGCGCGCCTCGACACACCGCAATGCCTAATCCCTTCGGCCCGGCCAACTAGTGCCATAGTATCACACTTCCGAGACCACGCGCCCCAATGTCAAGCGTTCCCTTGACTTTTAGGAGTATATGCGCTATCCTGCGGATAATCAAGGAAAACCTTGGTTATGTGCTCTTATTCGAGGGACGGCTTACCAGACCACGGTTCAGTCCCACGCGCAAAGGGCCTGCTCGGAGGGCAACCGACGGGCGGCGTGCGGCGTGTGGGTTGCCCAAAGGAGGTTATGCATGCTCCCCACAAACAGGCCAAGAAGGCCTAAGGAGAACACGGAGAATGAAGCGTAAGGGATTTACACTCATCGAACTGCTAGTGGTCATTGCCATCATCGGTATCCTGGCCGCCATCCTGCTGCCCGCGCTCGCACGTGCACGGGAAGCCGCTCGCCGCGCAAGCTGTCAGAACAACCTCAAGCAAATGGGCATCGTCCTGAAGATGTACGCCAACGAGTCCAAAGGCGAGAAGTTCCCCGACCAGAGGCATGGCGGTGGCCACTGCCCGGCGATGGGGTTCGAAGGCTCGTTCGACGGCCAACAGGTCTATCCCGAGTACCTGACGGACGTCAATGTGTTGATCTGCCCCTCCGATGCGGGACAGGGCAACGAAGCCGCACCCATGATCGACCCCGCCACGGGTGATGTCAACGTGTGCAACATCGAGGCACAGTCTTACCTCTACATGGCTTGGGCCCTTGACGTTGAGGGCAAGCTGCTCGCCAACACGACCGACGAAAACGACGCCGGCATCACCGTGGATTCCGTTCTCGGATTCACGTCCCCGGATGCCATTGACGGGTTGGCTTCCATTTCCGACGGATACACCGCATGGATCGATAGCGGCGACGCCAGCTTCTTTGGCAGCGACCTCTCGGGCAACGACAACACGGTCGCCTTCCGTCTGCGCGAAGGCATCGAGCGCTTCTACATCTCCGACATCAACAACCCCGCTGCCACGTCCAAGGCGCAGTCGGAGATCTGGGTGATGTACGACGACGTCAGCGCCGCCAAGGTGGAGTATTTCAACCACGTGCCCGGCGGCGGCAACGTGCTGTACATGGACGGCCACGTGAGCTTCGTCCGGTACCCCGGCGAGTCCCCGGTCTCGCGCTACAACGCCTGCCTCATGGCCGCCGCGGAGTCGATGCTCTAGGACAGGCCTGACGCGTTCGCGCCGAATCGTTCGGCCGTTGAGCGCACAGAGAGGCCTGCCTCAGGGCAAGCTAGATCGCTACGCCGGCGGCTGCAGGCCTTGCAGCCGCCGGCACCAAATTTGGCGGACCCGGTCGCTCGTGGCTCCATTCACTAGAGCCTCACGCACTATCTCCGGCCCTGAATGAACTCGGAAGAATCAACCCAAATGCGGCCCCGGTTCCCCCAGGGAAGCACGGAAAGGACCTCTCAAATGAAACGCATCTTGAACCTGGCCACCCTCCTCGCCCTGGCGACCGTACTCGTCACCAGCGGTTGCACCACGACCGCCGGCGGGCCCAGCGACGACGCTCAGATCGCCGCCCTGCTCGATCAGTGGAAGCAGGCCGTCCTGCAAGCAGACGCCGACAAGCTCATGACCACCTACTCCGCCAACTTCGCCCACGACGGGTACGACTACGACGCAGAAGACAAGGCCGCCCTCAAAGCCTACATCGACGGGGCCATCAGCGAAGGCGCTTTCGCCGATGTCGACGTCTCCGTGGAAGACGCGGACGTAGAGATTGAAGAAGGTGTGGCCACGGTCTACCCCATCGACTACACCATCGCCGAAGGGAGCATCATGATTGAACTGACGCTCACCAAGGAAAGTGCCGGTTGGCTGATCACCGACATGCTCCTCGAAGGGATGTAGCCCCAGGCGCAGGCGACCCGCGGGTGAGGCTCGCACGTTCACCCCGCCAGCGAAGCGCGTTCCGAGGCCAACGACACGAGTCAACGAGGAAACGGTTATGGACAAGAACCCAGCAAGAACAAGCTGTTCCAGACGGACCTTCATGGCCGCGGGCGCCGCGATGGCGGCGCCCTTCATCGTGCCGGCTGCGGCCTTGGGTCAAGGCGCGCGCACCGCTCCAAGCGAACGAATCAACATCGGCGTCGTCGGCACCGGCAGCCAGGCCCGCGGATTGACCGAAAACGCCATCCGCCACGAGAACACGCGCATCGTCGCTCTCTGCGACGTCGATTCCAAGCGCTTGGCCGAGGCGAAGAAGATGGTGGACGGTTTCTACGAGAACACCGACTGCGCCACCCATTCCGACTACCGCCAATTGCTGGCCCGCGAGGACGTCGATGCCGTGATCGTCGGCACACCCGACCATTGGCACGCCCTCGTGTGCGTAGAGGCAGCCCGCCGCGGTAAGGACATCTACTGCGAGAAGCCCCTCACCTGGTCGCTGGGCGAAGGCAAAGCGGTCGTGAAAGCCGTCCAGGACAACAAGCGCGTCTTCCAAACCGGCAGCATGCAACGGTCCGGTGGACAGTTCAAGAAGGCCTGTGAACTCGTCCGCAACGGCTACATCGGCGACATCAAGCGGATTCTCGTGGCACTGCCCGACTTCGGCAATGCCATTTGGGTCGACGAATTCCCCACGCCCCCGCCGGAATTGGACTATGAGTTCTACGTCGGCCCCGCCCAGTGGGCCCCCTTCCATCCCAAACGCTACCATTGGGACTGGCGTTGGTGGATGGGCTTCGGCGGCGGCCAGATGATGGACTGGATCGGCCACCACGGCGACATCGCCCACATGGCCATGGGCTGGGACAACACCGGCCCGAAAGAAGTCGAAGGCATCCGCTGGGAACCCGGCAAGAAGCGCAACAACCTGTATGACGCCCCCGCGCGCTACATGTTCGACTGCACCTACGCCGGCGGCACTACCATGACCGTAGCCAACTGCGCCGACATGCCCGAAGAGTGGGCCTCCCCCGGCAAGCTCGGCACCATGTTCTTCGGCTCTAAAGGCCGCTGGATCTGGGTCGACCGCGGCGGCCTCAAAGCAAGTGACGACAAGATCCTCAAGAATCGCATGAGTCCCAAGGAATTCCGTTTCCGCAGGCAGCGGAACCACATGACCGACTGGCTCGACTGCATCCGGTCCCGCGAAGAGACCATCGCCCCGGTCAACGCCGGGCACCGATCCGCCTCCATCGGCCATCTCGGAAAGATCGCATGCACCTTCGGCGGTTCCTTCAAGTGGGATCCCAAGAAAGAGAAGGTCACCGACAACCCGATTCTCAACGGCATGCTGACCCGAAAGTACCGCGGCGATTGGACCCTCGGCTAGCAATCTGGCGGCCGCGACACATTCGTCACGAATGGAGAACTTGACATGGAAAGAGTTGTCTCATCGGCAGCAATGGCTGGCATACTCCTCGTGGCGGTGGCGGCCGGATGCGCCCCCAAGGTTGAGGTAGAAGGAACAGAGGGAGGTGGCCAAATGTCAGACAATGGCACTCCTGGTGCCGGGGATGGCGCTGTGGCGCCCGCCGACGTCCCCGGAATCCCTGACGTAGTCCAAGTGAGTCCCGAGAATCCAACAGCCAAGGGCCATTGGAAGGCTGTGCTGGCCCAAGTCTTGCCTGAGCCAACACCGTTGCCTTTGCGCAATGTCCATTTGGCGGGTCCCTTTGAGAACGCAGGCTTCCAGGGACTGCTGACGACCTATCCCCCGGAGCAAGGGGTTGACCTGACCGCCGTGTACGAGGGCAAGGCCGGCGAAGTCAGTTGGCGCCGCGCGCAGGGCCTGGACGGTCTTCTGCAGCAACCGGCAGACTTGAGCCAATGGCTTCCCCCGGACCCCTGGAGCGTGTTCTATGTGTACGCCGAGGTGGAGGTGGAAGAACCCCTACATTGCGGAGTTGAGCACCGGCCTTCCGGTGAACGTCTGGGCCTGGGCCAATGGGGAGTTGGCAGTCGCTCCTACCTTTCCCCATCTGGAAAGGCCCCTGCAAGACCGCGCCTTTGTCGCTTTGCGGCCAGGGACCAACACGCTGTTGCTTAAACTGCATCTTGGCCCCGGGGGAAGCGAGCCTTGGGCTTTGGCGTTTCGCTTCGGAAGTTATGGACAGCCGCAGGATATCGAGGCGGCGTTTGCGGACCTGATTGACCGTTCGCCCGACGATGTGACGCGCTTGACGGCACGGTACGCCTTGGCCGAGGTCTTCGCTACGCAAGGGGACGTAGAGGCCACCCATCGCGCGTTCGATGCCTTGCGGGGCGACCCCTATGCCACGCAATGGGATATCTTCTGGGCCGACGCGGCAACCCAGCAACACAGCGCAACCGGTAGCTTCCTGCCGCTACACGATATCCGGGCCGCATACACGCCCGTTACCGAAGTCGACGCATATCCAACCTTCTGGCCCCAGTCTCCATCGCCTGCCCAGGAGTTGCTGGTGGCGGACGTGAGTACAGCGTCCCCCCAAGAGGAATTCGCGCTGACCGTGGTGCAGGGCCTGGTCAACCGTGAGAAGCCGTCCCTCTATCTGCTGCACACACGCTATGACCGGCAGGACCGCGAGTGGCTGGACGAACTGCACTTCGAGGGCTACACCTCCAGCCAAATCGCTCCCTCGGAAGTTTGGACCCGCTTCCGCGACAAGCTCAAGGGGGCAGTCCTCTATGACGGCGCTATCATGGATGAAATCGGTGAGTTCCACTCCGACCGGCTCAATCAAACGAACCTACTGATGATGATCGGCGCACTCGAGGATGCGGTCCCCGTGACGCCGGAGATGAACGAAACCCTCCAGTTGCCGGTGGTCTTCGACGCGCGCGGAAAATGGTCGTCTCAATACGAGATGATGCACTGGGCCTACGAAGAACTCTTTCCGCGGATGAACCACCGAATCCTCGCCACCAACTATCCGGGCATCTTCCTCCTCACCGATTACCTGGTGGCCTTCAAGATCTTCACCTTCTGGTTTCCCGAGGACCGAACAACGCCGGAAGAGAATCTGCTGCGCGGCATACTGGCTTCCACCCCGCCGAACACACCGATTGTCGGCTGGTGGTTCGACTGGATGCCAAACGCCAAGAATCCCAAGCAGCGTCACGCGGATGCGGTCATGGAGCCACCCGGCCTGCTCCGTGGCTCGTTCTTCGGCAAGGTGCTGACGCCTTCCCACGAGGCGACGAATCTCTCTGTGCATTCCGGCGTGCCCGTTGCGCCCCTCCGCCACAAGCCTCCGGTCGTGCCTGAGTACAGCCCGGACAAAGTCTACTACACGCACATCATCTCCGACGGCGACAATCTGGGCGAGGCGCTGATGATGCGTACCCGCGATCTGCAATGGGACAAGCCGGAACGAGGCAGCATTCCCATGGGCTGGTCCTTTGCGCCCGCCGCCGCGCGGATGGCGCCCCCCGTGCTCAACTACTATCTCCGCACGGCGTCCCCAAACGATTTGCTGGTGGGCGGACTGGGCGTCGGCTACACGGAGCCCGTCATCTACCTCCGCGCATACCCCGAGCAACGCGAAGCACTGTATGCCGACTACGCACGGATGACGGACGAGGCGTTGCAGTGGATCGACACCTCATGCCTGTGGCTCATCAACGCTACCGATGAAGAAGAGGACCGCTACGCCAGGGGGTCGAGCGGGCAACTGCAGGGCATCTTCACCGGATATGGCGGATCACCAGAAACGGCTTCTGCGCGCATCGCGCCGAACAATGTCGTAGCCTTTCGTTCGGCATCGAGCGAGTTCAACGGCACGTCTGAGAAGAAAATTGAAGTAATGGTGAACGAAATCCGGAAGGCGGCAGGTGATACCCGCCCGGCCTTCATCGAGGCGTGGGTGCTGAACTGGGCCTGGCGTATGGACATGCTCAAAGAAGTTGAACGCCGTCTGGGTTCGGATTTCGTCTGTGTGCGTCCCGAC
>JAAEQP010001332.1 GCA_024231375.1 bacterium
CCCGATCGCTATTCCCGTGGCGATGGCTTTGGTCATGGGATCGTTAGAGACCAAGGCAACCACAGCGGCTATGGCCGCGACCGCCACACAGGCCGTCACTATGGCCGCAGTTATTATGGCGCCAATTATTGCACCGATTATAAAGTGCCCGCTCGGGTCCACATACTTGTATGGGTTGTTGTTGACGTAGGTGTAGCGATTGAAGCACTGGCTGTCGGTCGGCTCCGGCACCACCGTGTCCGCCTGCGTGAACCGCCCGATTTCCGCGTCGTAGTAGCGGGCGTTGTAGAAGTAGAGGCCGGTGAGGGAGTCCCACATTTGGCCGGTGTATTGTTCGCGGTGGGAGGCGCCGGCGCTTTGGTCGGTGAAACGCTCGCCGAAGGGCAGGTAGTCGGTGCGTTGGTAGATGGCGCCGACCTTGTCGGTCACGATGCGGGTGGAGCCGAGGTGGTCGGTGTGGAAGAAGTGGAGGGCGTCGGCGTCGTCGGCGGCGCCGGTCCAGGCGTGGGCAACGGAGGGCGCGCCCATGAATTCAGCGAGTCGGGACCAGGCCGAGGTTTTGGGTTCGGGAGGTGGTTGTGTGCCGTCGCCATCCCGCGTGTCGGGAGTGGCATTTGCGTTGGCGAGCCGATTATCGCGACTCACGTCGCTCCCACCTTCCGAGGCTTCGACCGGTTGGGGGACCTCAGCCCGAGCGCTCCGCGGCCAAATCCCCTCGAACTCCTGCCGCATCTTCCCCGGCACGAAATAAAACAGCGAGTCCCGCAAAATCGAATTGGTCCGCACCTTCGGCGGGAACCGATCATACCGTTGCTTGGTGGCCTTCGAAATCGGCGGCACCGTGCCCGATTTCCCATGCATCTTCCCCAACCGATCCGTCACCTTCTCCCAAAACCACATCCGAACTTCGCTCTCAGGC
>JAAEQP010001333.1 GCA_024231375.1 bacterium
GCCGCTTGTGAACCACGTAGTCCCCCAGCACCAGCGCATCCATGCCGGTGCTGAAGAAACAGCGCACGGCGTCGGCGGGGGTGTTCACAATGGGTTCGCCCATCACGTTGAACGACGTGTTGAGCACCATGGGCACGCCGCGAAGGCGCTCGAACTCCTCGATGAGCCGGTAGTAGCGCGGGTTCACGTCTCTCGCCACCGTCTGAACGCGGGCCGTGCCGTCGACATGGGTGATGGCGGGGACCTTGTCGCGCTTGTCGGGGACAACGGGGTACACGAAGAGCATGAAGGGCGAACTCGTGCACCCTTCGAAGTATTCGTGGGCGTGTTCTTCGAGGCAACTCGGGGCGAAGGGGCGGAATTCTTCCCGGTGTTTCACGTACTTGTTGATGAGGTCCTTCATTCCGGGACGGGTCGGGTCCGCCAAGATGCTCCGGGAGCCTAGCGCGCGGGGTCCGAACTCCATACGACCCTGGTACCACCCGACGATTTGGCCATCGGCGATGAGTTCAGCGGCGCGGCGCTCCGGGTCATCGGGGGTTTCGTAGGGGATTTTCGCCAACTCCAGAAACGCGCGGATTTCGTCGTTCGTGTGAGCGGGGCCAATGCAGGCGTCGCGCATGACGAAGGAGCGCGGTTTGCCCGTGAACCTGTGATGGAGCTGGTAGGCGGCCCCGATGGCGATGCCGTCGTCGCCGGCAGCGGGTTGGACGTAGATGGAATCGAAGGGCGTTTCGCGCAGCAAGCGGCCGTTCATGGCGCAGTTCAGCGCGACGCCTCCGGCCAGACAGAGCTGCTTCATCCCCGTCGTCTGATGGAGCTGGTCCACCATATGAATGACGGTGTCTTCGAGGATGCGCTGCATGGACGCCGCAATGTTCTGGTGGCGTTCCTCGACGGGCTCGCCCTTCTTGCGCTTCGGACCGAAGTGGTCCAGGAACTTCCGGGAAAAATACCCGCACCGCGAGCCGGGGAGGTAGTGGCATGCCAACCACGAGCGGTCGATGGTGTACCGGCCGTTCGGA
>JAAEQP010001334.1 GCA_024231375.1 bacterium
GCTTCTCGTCCTCACTCCTCCAACACAAACTCCATCCGTGGCCGGGGACCACCCGCCACGACGTATTCGGGCACCAGTTGCAGCCAGTGGCGCTTCTCTTCCGGCCCCGACGGGTCGAGATCGTTCATCAACGCGTTGAACCGGAAGCTGTTGCCCGGTTCCAGTTTCAACGGCGTCAGCCGCGACACAGGGAACGCCGCTTCGTAGATCATGCGGGTACCTTCGCGCTTGATGCCCAGCTTCACGTCTGTGTTCACTTCGTGGTCGGACGTATCCACGCCCCAGTAGAGAAACACCTCGGGTCCGTCCTTCGTCAGGGTCAACCCCCAACTCCACCGGTCCAGGAAGATCTCCACGTTGTCCGCGGACCATACGATATCGCCCGCGTAAGGCTGGCAGTACTCGTTGTCCTGCGTGCTCACGGCGAAATACAACCAGCCGTCGGTCCACATGAATCCCAGTTCGGCATCCAGGTCGTTCTTATCCGTGCCATCGAAGTTCGAAGGGTAGACCATGCGGATCATGCGCGCGTCGTCCCACTCGTCCAACACACCATCGACCGTGACTGGTTTCGTGGCCCTCGCCACGGGCGCCTTTGGTACATACCGCAGATCCTGCTGTACCTTGACCGGCGGGCCGTGCTGCGTTCCTTCGTACAGGGTGCTGAAGAGAGGCACCGGGAACAGAGTGTCCCCGGCCGCATCGGCCTGCACCTGAAACGTAAGGTCCGCCGATGCGTTCGATGCGACTTCGTAGGCCTGCTCCTTGGGAGAGACGGTCCAGCCAGGAGTCGTCTCCCACGTCAGGGACGACTTCAGCGGTGTGTCGTGTGGGTTCGCGACCGTGATGGTGAGGTCCTGATTCACAGCTTGGCCCAGCGATGCGCTCACTTCGCCGGCCGCGATCCACTTGTTGCGCACGTTGTGCAATTCGTCCATGCGCGCGCTGGTCACAGCGTCATCCGGCAGCACCGAACCGGGCTTGATGACCGACCACGTCACGTCCGTGCCGCGTACCTGCACCCACAGGTAGTGGTTGAAATTCCCCTCCTCCTCGGGGCCGCCCATCCCGTACACCGACGCGCCGCCGCAGATGGTGTAATGAACGCCATCGCGCACGCCACAATCGCGGTAGAGGTGCCAATGGCCCGCGAACACGGCCCGCACCGGGTGCCCCTTGAACGCCTCCGCCATGTTCGACCATTTCCGCTCCCATTCGGCTTCGGCCTCGTCCGGGTCGCCGCCGTGCGTGAACAACGGCCGATGCAGCGACACAAACACGTTGTCAGCGTCCGATGCTTCCAGTTGCGCCTTGGCCCAGGCAGTCTGTTCATCCGAAACGCGTTCCCCCGCGCCTTGCTCCTCCGTGTTGAGCATCATGAACAGCGAGTTGCCGTACTCGAATGTGTAGTGAGTCGGCCCGATTCGTTCCAGCCAGAGTCTCTCCGAGGCCACATCCGTGATGTCGTGGTTGCCCGGAACCGGGAAGAACGGCGGACCACATCCCGCAATCACCTCGTCGAACAAGTCCCATTGCGGCGGCAACCCGTCCGCGGCGCCGCCCAGGATGATGTCGCCCGCATGCACCACCAAATCCGGCTGAAGGATGCTGAATTCGCGCACGCATTGCCGGAACACGTCCGACTGTTCCACCGGCGCCAAGGTATTCGAGTCCGCCACCACGATGAAGTCGAACCGGTCCGGCGTCCCGGGCGGTGCGGCTTCCAGCTTTCGCAACGACCGATCGACCAGCCGGTCCTGTGCCCCTGCCGTGCCCGAAAGGAGCACCAAGGCCACGAGCCCCGCAACACCAGCAAGCAACCGTTTCGTGTTCATCCGGAAAGCCCTTTCGTTGCGCCTGGGTGCTGCCCCAGACGTGATCCCCAACCCAGCCATGATACGCATGCCACGATCGCGCGTGTCAAGACGAAAAGCGATAGGGAGGTGAAGAGAACAAGCCACAGATGACATTCGCGACGCCTTTCCCCGCGTTCGCCGATTTGTCATACTGGGGTACTTTGGAACAGGCTCGCAAGAGGGGAGTTCGCGATGACGACCGACACGGTACGGTGGGGAATTCTGGGCACGGGTGCCATGGCGCGGACCTTCGCGGCGGACCTGAAGTTTGCCCGAGGGGCGGAGCTGCTGGCTGTGGCGTCGCGTACGCAGGACAAGGCCGATGCCTTTGGCGAAGCGTTGGGCATTCCGCGGCGCTATGAAGACTACGTCCGCCTGGTTGACGATCCGGATGTGGACGTGGTCTACATCGCCACGCCGAACAACATGCACAAAGACCAGGCGCTGATGGCATTGGACGGCGGCAAGGCGGTCTTGTGCGAGAAACCTTTCGCCATGAACGCGTCCGAGGCGCGGACCATGGTCGCCCACGCCCGTGAGAAACGGCTGTTTCTGATGGAGGCTATGTGGACGCGTTTCCTGCCCGTCATGGGCAAATTGCGCGAACTCGTGAGTAGTGGCGCCCTGGGCGACGTCCGTATGGTGACGGCGGACTTCGGGTTTCGGGCGGATGGAGAGGACCTGGCGGAGATCCTCACGAGCCCGGAATACGGTGGCGGTTCGTTACTCGATGTAGGCGTATACCCCGTATCCCTTGCGTCTATGATTCTGGGATCGCCGACGACCGTGGCCGGCCTGGCGCACCTTGGCGGCACCGGCGTTGACGAGCAGGCAGGGATGGTGCTTGGGAACGAGGACGGACAACTCGCCATACTCCACTCAGCCATCCGCACCACCACGCCGCAGGATGCGGTCATCATGGGCACCGAGAAGCATGTGCGCATCCACGCGCCCTTCTGGCGCGGCTCGGCGTTGACGATTACCGGTGAAGACGAGTCAGAGGAGACGGTTGAAGCCCCGTTCGAGGGTGACGGCTACCACTTCGAGGCGGTCGAAGTGATGGAATGCCTCCGGCAAGGCCGTCTCGAAAGCGCCATCATGCCGTTGGGCGAATCTGTCGCGGTCATGGAGACCCTGGATCGGCTCCGCGCCCAATGGGGATTGCGTTTCCCCGCCGACCCGGTCAAATAGTCCCTACTTCAGCGCGGATTCCAGGTGCGCCTTGTACATGTCCCGGTTGCCGACTTGGTCGTCCCGCCAATCCACTTCGCTGAGCATCCAGATTGACTCCTGTTCAGCGATTCGCAAGAACTCGTCCGCGATAGCGCGCCGTTCGTCGACCGAGCCATATCCAAGCTGCAACTGGGCGAACATGATGGGCAGCCGCGCCACCTCCACCCGGCCTTGCAGGTCGGGATCGTCCTGTGCGCGCCGTTCCACTCGCAACCATCGTCATAAGGTGAGCGGCCACGGATTCGCGACCTGCCCGGCGGGCCGCTGCCCCCTCCCCGGGCGGCCGGCATCGCCCAAGTCCTCGCGTGCCTTTTCGGCCAGCGCGGTGAGGCGCTCGACAATGTCGGGATGCTCAGCGGCCACGTTGTGCCGGGAACCTACGTCCTCAACCACGTTGAACAACAGCGCCTCGTCCTGCTTGCCCGCCGAAAAATACGGATGGGCCGCGAGGGGGGTCACCGGCAGAAACAGTTTCCAGGGACCCGACCGGACCGCGTGCAACTGGTCCTCATGGTAGTAGTAGAAGGCGTCGTAGGGTGTGGTCGCGCCTTGATCGCCGAAAAGCAGCGGTGCGATGTCGTGACCGTCTATGGCGCGGTCTTGCGGCGGGTGACCCTCCGCAAGACCCGCAAAGGTCGGCAGGAGGTCCATGGTGGTAGTCAGTTCTTCGCACACGGTTCCCGCCGGCACGCGTCCCGGTTGCCACGCGATCATGGGCACGCGGAACCCGCCCTCGCTGGTCGTGTAGCCGCGCCCGTTGAGCGGCAGATTCGATCCCCTGCTCAGGTCGTTGGAGTCGCTTCGTAGTGGCGCGCCATTGTCGGATGTCCAGATTACCAACGTGTCTTCTGCGATCCCCAATTCGACCAGTTGATCGAGCATTACGCCCATCGACCAGTCGAGTTCTTCCACCGAATCGCCCCAAGGGCCGTTGCAGCTCTTGCCTTTGAACGCGGGACTCGAAAACGGCGTCTTCGTGCTCCCCGGCATGGCTTGGGGGAAGTAGAGAAAGAAGGGCTCGTCTTTGTGTTCGGCGATCCATTCCATTGCCCGTTCCGTCAACCGCTTCGTGAGCATATCGCGGTCGGTTGGCGCTTCAAGGACCGTTTCGTTCTCCATCAGCGGAAGGGGCGGCCAGTGGGAGCCGTCTTGCTTCCACACCCGTTCCGTCATGTCGTCCGAATAGGGCAGACCAAAGAACCAGTCAAACCCCTGCCGCGTCGGAAGGAACTCCGGCTGATCCCCCAGATGCCATTTGCCGACCATGCCGGTCGCGTATCCCTGTTCCTTGAGCACGTCGGCGACCGTCACCTCGTCCGGGTGCAATCCATACGGCGAGATCGGGCGCAGTACCAACCCGTCCCGCGGATTCGTGTGCATCCCCACCCGCTGCGAATAACACCCCGTCATGAGGCTCGCCCGCGATGGCGTACAGACTCCGGCCGTCACACAGAAGTGCGTGAACATCCGGCCTTCCTCCGCCATGCGGGTCAGGTGGGGCGTGCGGTGGAGTGTCGAACCAAACGGTTCGATGTCCCCATACCCCAGGTTGTCGCAGAAGATGACGATGAAGTTGGGGCGCCTCGCCCGGCTTGGGGTGCGATCCATTCGGGAGGCACACGCCATTCCAGTGAACCCGAGGGCCGTCAAGAAGTGTCGTCGATGCATTGGCTCTGACCTGTCCTGTTCCCCGCTGGGGCACTCGCGGGCGCGCCTCATTCGGTACGTGTCACGTTCGGATCGGTGTGGACATGATAGGCCCGGGTCGGGGAAGATGCAATGGATGGAGCCGCGCTCGACACGTTCTTCGCGTCATTCGGGCAGGCGTGGGCCGTGCTCTTCGTTGTACTCGTCCAGAATCCTCTCGAGGGTCTGCTGCATCCGCTCAAGGGCCGCATCGGCAGTAATTCGCCGTCCCTCGGTTCCGATGAGGTACTGATTCATGATGGGTTCGAATTCAATGCCGATGCGCTTAAACCATGGGTGGGGATAGACCGGTACCGCGAAGGACAGCGATTCGGTGAAGGCCTGCATGTTCTTCGGCCGCCGCCCTGAATTCAGGTAGTCGTCGGAAAGAGCCACGTCGATCCGGCCCGGCACGATGTGCCCGTTAAGCGAGGCCCAGCGTATCATGTCCGGCCCGGCACACCAGCGCGCGAAACGCCAAGCCTCGTCCTGTACGTCCGTATCCCACAAGACCGCGAATTCCTCTTCCCAGAGTCCCGTGGCGCGATAGCGTTGTCCCTCGAAATCGAACCAGGGGAAGGAGACTACGTCCCAGTCGAACTGGGCCGTGCGAAAGGATTCGATGGCATATCCGGATGCGGCGTGCATGGCGACCCGCCCGGCCTCAAACATGGGCAGCATCCCCAGTTCCTGGGACGCAGTGGGCGTGGGCATCACGCGGTCCTCGTACATCAGTGCCTGGTACCGTTCGAGAAGCGCCCGGGTCACGGGTGTGTCGACGCGGGCATGCTTCCAGTCAGGATCGGCAAGCTGGCCGTCGTAGAGCATGAACGGCACCACGTACACCTGACCGAGCTGCAACCCGTATTGGTCGATGGCGCCGTCGCCGTCAAAGTCACGCGTGAGCGCAGTCGCCATCCGAACCATATCGTCCCAGGTCCAATCGGCGGTCGGGTAGTCGAGGCCCGCCTCATCGAACAGGTCCTTATTGTAGTAGATGATGCCGACCTGGCCGCTGGTCGGCAGGGCGCGAAGTGAGCCCTGCCAATGGACGGTGTCCCATAGCCGGGGGAAGTAGTCGTCGGCTTGGACCGTCGGGTCATCCGCCGCAAGCGCGTCGAGCGGCATCAGCGCTTCCGCGAACTGGTGCCAGCCAACTCCCAACCACACCACGTCCGGGGCGGTTCGTCCCGCGATCATGACCTGCAGTTTGCGATAGGGGTCGGGCGTCAGGATTAGATTCACGTAGACGTCGGGGTTTGCCTCCATGTAGGTACGGGCCAGGTATTCGCCATACCGAACCTTTTGCGGTGTATAAGTTGGCCACAGAAAGTCGATGGTAACCTTCCGTCCCGGCGTGTCGTTCCGACACGTGCGCCAGACCTGGTACCCCGCCAGGAAGAACGTACAGGCGAGCGCCAGGTAGGCCGAAGTCCGCCCAACGCCGCGCAGAGCCCTGAGATATCCTTTCGGGTTTGTTCCTGCTGTGTTGGTCTTGCTCATCCTTTGAGTCCCGACATCACCACGCCTCGTACGAAAAGGCGCTGTCCGACGAAGAACAGTACGATGCAGGGCAAGGACACGGCCAATGTAGCCGCCATCAGATAATGCCACTGCGTGGTGTACGCCCCTTTGAACGTATACAGCCCGAGTGCGAGCGTGAATTTCTCAATGGAATTCAGGTAGATGAGTGGTCCCAGAAAGTCGAGCCAGTAACTCGTGAAACAGAAGATGCCCACCGTTGCCATGACGGGTCTGGCAAGCGGCAACAGCACGCGCCAGTAGATGCCCAAGGCGCTGCATCCGTCAATTCTCGCCGCGTCGTCCAGGTCGAAGGGCAAGGTCATGTAGTACTGTCTGAACAGGAAGACGGCGAAGGCGTTGATTGAGAACCACGCAGGCGCGAACAGCGGCAGAAGCGTGTCAATCCACCGCAGTTCGCGAAACAGCAGATACACGGGAACCATCGTCACCACTGACGGCAGCATAATCGAAGACAACAGGACCAGGAACAGTACATCACGGCCCGGGAATCGGAATCGCGCGAATCCGTACCCCACCAATGAACACGATAGAATCGTCCCTGCCGTGCCGAGGATCGTGACCGCAAGCGTGTTGGCGAGGCAGGCTCCGAAGCGCATCTTCTCCAAGGCTTCGCGGTAGTTGCCCCACTGGGGGGCAATACGCCGGCGGAGCGCCTCGAATGGTGGCCACTGGGCTTCCGCGACCCTGTCGTCACCTGTCAGCGGACGGACATGCCACGCCAGGATCTCGGCGTCGAGCCGACCTTCCGGGAGATAGATTTGAGTCGCGCGCCGACGCGTGGCCAGGCTCTTGACGCCAACCTCGATGGGTTGCGACGCGCCCGCGGGAAGTACCCGGGCCCCAAGGACGATGACGTCCGTCTTCTGGCCATCCTGCACCCACGTGTCCCGCCAGGGCAGCCACTCGATGCCGCGGGACAAGGCGATGCCGCTCTGCTTCAGCGACGTTGACAGCATCCACGCCATGGGCAGAAGCATCACAAACGACGCGGTCAGTAACACCCCATGCGTGACGAGTCCGGGCAGCCACGCCTTCAGTGAAAGCTTGCGGCGCATCCGACTGTGTGTGTGCGTCTTCATCTCTTCTGCGCCTCGTAGAACACCCACCATGGAGAACTTCGCACAACCAGCAATGTGAGTATCAGGACGATCATGAACAGCACCCAGGCCAGCGCGGACGCATAGCCCATCTTGAAGAATTCGAAGGCATTGCGGTACGTGTAGAGCACGTAGAAGTAGGTCGAGTTGTTCGGGCCGCCTCCCGTCATAATGAGCCCCTGCGTGAACACCTGGAACGACCCTATGACGCCCATGACCAAATTGAAGAAGATGGTGGGCGAGAGAAGGGGCAACGTAATGCGCCAGAAGCGGCTGA
>JAAEQP010001335.1 GCA_024231375.1 bacterium
CGGGAATGCAGCAGCATTCCCGCCCCTTCTGTGTTTCGCCATGTGCGACACCGTTCGGGGACACGTAGTCGCGCCGGGGACGGCGTCTTGGAACATGTCCCCGAACGTATCCGAACCACACGTCGGCGCCGCGAAAGAAGCTAGGGACAGAGGATCTGTTGAAGAAGCCTTGGCCCTGGCGCGTGGCCCGCGATAAGCGGGGGACAGCCACCCATTGTTGCCCTGAGAAGCGCAATAATGGGACGCAAGAGCTTGGCAGTCCCCGTTTGTCGCTTCTGTCTTCGGGCGTGCGTGACCTTCTTCTACAGATCCACGGACCCGTCTCCGCTCCCTTCCGGTCGTCAGTTCCAATGTTCCGCTCGGCCTTGTCCCGCGATTTGGGGGCGAATGGTTGTGTCGCCGCGGGGTGCTCGGGTACGCTGCTCCATGCGATGAGCCGTTGCTGAAGGAGAAGGAGCCCAGCAGATGAACTATGCCGACTTGTTCGCGAACATGGCGCCGCTTGAAGGACGGATCGCCGTCCTTGAGCCGGTGCGGGATGGTCTGGCTATCGAGGTGCTCGAAGCAACCATCGAGTCCAGGCCGGAACTCGTCCGCTTCATGCCTTGGGACTGCTGGATGATCGACGATGCGCAGGGCTTCGTCAACGGCGCCATCGAGGCGCGTGCGAAGGGCGAGCGGCTTGAACTGGCGGTTCGCGAGGCAGCCTCGGGCCGGTTTGCGGGCATGATCGGTCTGAAGAGCCTGGACCCATTCACGCCCCAGACCGAAGTGGGCTACTGGATACGCACGTCCATGGCCGGGCAGGGCCTCGCCTCCGATGCGGTCCGTACCCTCTTGGTCTTCTGCCGCGACGACCTCAAGCTCGCACGAATCAACGCCATCGCGGCGGACACCAACGCGGCCAGCCAACGGGTTCTGGCCAAGGCGGGGTTCGAGAAGGAAGGCTTCAAACGCCGGGGAGAACTCTGCCACGGCGTGTGGCTCGACATGGTGCTGTTCGGAATTGTCTTCGAGTAGGCCAGCGCGCCACCCATTCTTCTCTTGTCCATCCTGTCTGATTTGCCAACCGCCCGTCCCCTCAGGTACAACGGGCGCCACACGCGGGGGACGAACACACATTCCAACAGGAGAAACCAATGCACACGCTTCTGGCTTCGTTGACGTTGTGCCTGGCGGGCGCCGCGCCGCAGGGACCTGCCTTGATCGTGGATGTGGACATCAACGACGAGGTGTACATTCGCCCGAAGGTGATGACGGAAGCGGATGTGGATGAGTTGGTGGGGCAGTTGCACGAGAACGGATGCACGGTGTTGCTCGTACGCGCGGGATTCTTGGGGATTCTTCCGTACTACACCGATCTCAGCTACCCCATGAAGTTCGACGGAGACCACGCGCGTATCCATGCCTACCCGGGCCTCAAGGACATGGACGAGTTCGTCAAGACCCGCACGGCCATGCTGGAGCGGTACGCGAAGTTCATGGAGGAGTGCAATCCGCCCGAGGCGTTTATCAGAGCCGCGCACAAGCGGGGTATGAAGGCCGTTGTCTGGATCGATATGTTCGACAACTTCTACCCGGGTTACCGGTCGAAGTTTCTTGACGAGAACCCGGAGTGCCGATGGACGGCCAAGGACGGCTACACCACGTTCAGAGGGCTTGTCAGCTATGCGTTTCCCGAGGCGCGCACGTTCTGTCTCGCCCAGGCCCGCGAGTTGCTCGCCCTCGGGGCTGACGGGATTCACTGTTCGACCAGCGCCCACTGCCGGCATTTGCCCAACTCGCACACGCTGAACTTCTACGGATACGAGCAGCCCGTGGTCGGTGCGTTCAAGGAGCGTTACGGCGTAGACGTCCGCACGGCGGACGAGTTCGACGAGGAAGCGTGGCACGACGTGAAAGGCGAGTTCATGGTGCAACTCTACCGCGAACTGGGGGAGCTGTGCCACGCGGGCGGCAAGGAACTCTGGGTTGGGTTGCAGCTCGGCCGCTACACCCAGTTCTGCGTGGATTCTCACTTCAGTGCCAATGCCGTGGTCCAGTATTCCAACCATTGGAAGACGCTGGTTGACGAAGGCATCGCGGACGCGTTCATTGTGGGCGATTACGAACTGGTGAGTCAGCCGAACACGGCCACCTGGTCCCGCAAGACGGATATTGTGCGCGAACCCGGCGAGGATCTGTTCCAATGGGCCGCGCGCGAATACCAGGATTACTGCAAGGGCAAGGTGGAACTCTACCTTTTCTCCGAGTGGCTGCCGGGCAGCGAGGAAGCTTTGGAGCATCGCTTGAATGGATGGGCCAAGGCCACGGTCGACAACGGATTCGACGGAATCGATATCCACGAGGCCATGAACTCCGAGTCGCCCGAGAAGATGGCCGTGTTGAAACGGTTTTCGGAGAAGTTGAGAGGCGGACAGGCCGAGTAGCGGGTGGCACATCCAGAGCGACCGGCGACTACGCCGTCCGAGGTGTGCCACCTCTTTTCCGAGGCCGTTGCAGCGACGCGCAGGAATGGGAAACGGCCCGGCAGATGGTTGCCGGGCCGTTGCGATTTCCCAACAGGAGCAGACCGGTCAGCTTCCTTCTTCCTCGGACCCCTCGTCCGCTTTCTTCAACGGCGCCAACACGATTTTGCGGAACTCGATGGGCGCGCCTTCGCTCTGGTACGCGATGTAGCCTTCCGACACGGTGGCGTCGGTGGCCTGGTTCTGCAACTCGCCGTTGACGTACATCTTGATGTCGTCGCCGTCGGAGATGATGAGGCCCTTGTTCCATTCACCGAGCGGCTTCTCGTTGCTCTTCTTCATCTTCGGCACGCGGCGTTCGTCCTTGTTCTTGTGTTCCTTGAACGTCGTTCCACCGATGTTCCAGATGTCCGCGGCGTTCTTGTGCATGAGCTGGTACTCGATGGCCTTCGGCCAGATCTCGTCCTTGTCCTGAACGTGGATCAGGCATCCGCTGTTGCTGCCCTCGTCGACCCAGCGCCATTCCCACGTCAATTTGTAGTCGCGGTACTTCTTGGTGGTGCGCATGTAGCCGCTGGGCTTGCCCGTGCAATGCACCACGCCGTCCTTCACCATCCATACCTTGCTTGTGTCCACGTTCTCATCCGGCACAAACAGTTTCCAACCGTCGAGGTTCTTGCCGTTGAACAGCTTGATCTTCTTCGGCGCCTTGTCCGTCGCCGATCCTTCCGCGGCCCACGCCATTGGGGCCGCCGCCACCGCCACAATCGCCAGAATGCCGATCCACTTGCGCATAGCCGTTCCTCCCTGCGCGAATCACCGCGCTACGGTTAGGTCTACAACAGGAAACCTATGCTACCCCGCCACGCTCTACCGCGCAAGCTGCGCGGTCGCCACGTACGGCCGCCTAGGATTTCGGAACGGGGGCTTGATCCGGCGACAGACCTTCATCCAGAGACGCGACTGGCTGTCCGATCAGGCGTTCCACATCCACGGCGGCGAGGTGATAGGATGCGAACGCGTCCAGGAGGCGGTATCTCAAGTCGAACAAGGTGCGCTGGACATCCAGCACATCCAGGTAGCCGAACTTCCCTTGGCGGTAGCCTTCCTCCGTGCGGTCGAACGCGTCCTGTGCCTTGGGAAGGATCTCGTCCCGGATGCGTTCCGCCTGCGCCCGGGCCGCGAGCAACCGTTCGTGGGCCATGCCCAGTCCGGTGCGGACGGCCACCTCCGTGGCCCGGCGTTGGTCGTCCACCATGTCCGCTCGCGCCGCCGCCTCCGCGATGGTCCCCTGGTTGCGGTCGAACACGGGGAGCGGCACGCTGAACCCAAGCACCAAGGTGGTGTCCACGTCCCGGTCGTAGCGGACGCGGGACCTGCTTAGAGAATAGGTCGTGCCATCGGAGAATCCGTAGGTGCTCACATCGTGATCGGGCAGTCCCACAACCTGCACGCCGAAGGAGACATTGACATCCGGCCAGGCGTTGGCTCGTGCCAGCGTGACCACCGCCTTGCGTCGGTCAAGCTCGGCGAACCACTGCTTGAGTTCCGGGTTCTGGACCGACTGATCCCGCAACCGGGGCAAGTCCGGAACCGGCGCGAGGAATTGGCAATCGCCAGCGGCTTCCGAGAAGCGGGGTGAGTCACTGGCCCACGTCGAGGCCAGCGCAATCCGCCTCTCGCGAATGAGGTGCTTCGTCTGTTCCACCTGAACCTGAGCCTCCGACAACGCCACCTCGGCTTTGCTGAGGTCGATGTGGGACACGCGCCCGGCCTCTACGCGTGCCTGGACCACATCGCGAACATTTTGTGCCAATTCCATCCGGCGCGCGTCCAGTTCGGCGCGCTGTTGGGCATGAAGCAGTCGGACGAACGACGCCGACACGTCCGCCAAGATGCTCTGCCGCGCGATCTCGTAGTCCCAGTCCACCAGCGCCTTCTCGGCCTCGGCCACCGCCACACGCTTTCGGATTTTGCGGCCCAACAGGACAGGCTGAGACACCTCGACGGTGAACTCGGATTCCGAGAACCCCGACCGGGCGCCTTGTTCACGGGTTTGCTCGATCCCGGCGCCGGGCGTCGCCATCGGAAACAGGACGTCGGTGCCTCCCGGCGTCGTAATCGTCTCCGTACCAAGGGTGTTGGAGAAGGAGCACGTGTCGGTGACGGTTGAGGGGCCGCTGGTCAGACGCACGTCTTCCACTGTGAAGGCGAGTTCCGGATTGGGCCAGAGTCCTGCTTGGAGAATTCGTGCCTCGGCGGCCCGGTGTTCCCATGCGAACACGGCGAGATTGGGGTTGCGCGCCAGTGCCAGTGCCATGGCCTGCTGCAAGGAGAGCGGTCCGTCCGGCTCCGCCAGGGCCTTGGGCGCCGACTCGGGCGGTGACGCGTGGGCGAGGGCCATGCCCAGGCAGAGACACAATGCAGCAGCGGTTGTGCGAAAGGTTGAGAGGCGGTATCGCATACCTGGAATCCTTTGTCCGGTTCCCGCGGAACTTGGCACGGCTCCCCATACCCTAACACGCGAAGGGCGCCGGGTCTATTCCTGCCCTCCCCAATCGCCGGATAGCAGGAGGCGACAGCGCGTACAGGCTGTGGCCGATGGGCACTCGTTCTCGAACGGAGTCACCACACCGGTACACGCGAAAGAGAGGGGCAGAGGAGTTTCTGAGATGGTCTCGGTCCCTGGCGCGCAGGCCGCGATAGCCGTTGACGAAGTCCGCAAGTTGTTTGCGAAGCCCGCGAAAAGGCAGGGACAGACCCGTCTTCGTCCGCCTACGGCGGACTCCGCTGGGGTCAGTCCCGGCGCTTTCGCTCCTGTTCTCGGCGTTCTCTGATAG
>JAAEQP010001336.1 GCA_024231375.1 bacterium
CGCTGCGCCTGCGTGGCGTCCTGCAGAGGGCTCCAATGCCCGCCTGACATAGCTTCTCGACGCCGCGTTCGGGTATGATTCGTTCTCTCAGCAACACAACCCACGGAGCATCACATGAGTATCGCCATTCTTTTCACCGTATCCGCCCTTGCCCAGAACGCCCCACCGCCGAGCGCCCTCACGACGGCCGAACTGCGCTGCGAGTATCGAACGAATCCCCTAGGAATCGATATCCTCAAGCCTCGCCTGAGCTGGATCGTGGCCAGCAATCAACGCGGCCAAATCCAGACCGCCTACCGCATCCTGGTTGCGACGGACGGCCAGAAACTCGCCACAAACCAAGGCGATCTGTGGGACACCGGCAAAGTGGAGAGTGGCGAGACAACCCACATCGCCTACGCGGGGCAGCCGCTCACGTCGCGCACGCGTTGCCACTGGAAAGTGAGGGTATGGGACAAGGACGGCGTCCCGTCCGGCTGGAGCCCACCGGCCTCCTGGTCCATGGGGCTTCTCGGAAGAACCGACTGGCAAGCCACGTGGATCGGCTACGACACGGCCGCGTTGAATGAAGATCCCGAGTTGATATTGCCGCCGAGTCCCTATCTGCGAAAGACATTCCGCGTGGACAAGAAGGTCCGGCGCGCCACGGTGTATGCCACCTCGCTCGGGATCTTCGAATTGTCCCTCAACGGCAAACGTGTCGGCGATGATGTTTTCACGCCAGGGTGGACCGACTACAACAAGCGCGTCCACTACCACACCTACGACGTAACAGACATCGTGCAGCAGGGCGACAACGCCCTTGGCGCCATCCTCTCAAACGGGTGGTACGCGGGCTACGTGGGCTTCGGTCTGCTGCAGAATCGCGGCAAGGCGGGCCGCGCCTTCTACGGCGAGGTCCCGGCCCTGCTCGCACAACTGGAGATCGAGTACGAAGACGGACAGCGCCTCGTCATCGCCGGTGACGAGACCTGGAAAGCATCAACCGGGCCCATCCGCGGAAACGACCTTCAGATGGGCGAGACCTACGACGCGCGCAAGGAGATGCCCGGTTGGGATACTGCGGACTTCAATGACGGCGCTTGGCAGCCCGCTGTCGTCTCCGAACCCTACGAGGGCTTGGTCCAGGCCTATCCCGGCGTCACGGTGCAGGCGACCGAGGAACTCCGACCTGTTGCGATCACGCAGCCGAAAGAAGGCGTCCACATCTTCGATATGGGCCAGAACTTCGCCGGCCGGGTTCGGTTGAAGGTCAACGGCCCCAGCGGAACGAAGATTGTACTCCGCTTCGGCGAGATGCTCCACGAAGACGGCACGCTCATGACGGAGAACCTGCGGCGCGCCCGTGCCATCGATACGTACATCCTTCGAGGTGGCGGCGACGAGACCTGGGAGTCGCGCTTCACTTCCCATGGCTTCCAGTATGTCGAAGTGACCGGCTACCCCGGCACGCCTGCCCTCGACGCGATCACCGGCGTGGTGCTTCATTCGACTACGCCACAGGTGGGCGCCTTCGAGTGCGACAATCCCATGGTCAACCAGCTCTACCGCAACATCAACTGGACGCAGCGGGCCAACTTCATCGAACTCCCCACGGACTGTCCCCAACGCGACGAGCGCCTCGGCTGGACGGGTGACGCCCAGATCTACGTGCGCTCCGCCACGTGGAATCGCGACGTCGCCGCCTTCTTCACCAAGTGGCTCGTCGATCTCGATGACGCGCAACGGCCTTCGGGCGCGTTCCCCGATTTTGCTCCGCTCCCCTACGTGCAGAACGAACCGTCCCCCGGCTGGATGGACGCCGGCATTATCTGTCCCTACACGATCTACAAGGTCTACGGCGACACGCGCGTCATCGAATGCCACTACGACGCCATGCAACGGCAGATGAAATACCTAGAGGATTCGAGCACGGACTTCCTGCGGAAACCCGTGCATCATTGCTGGGGCGACTGGCTGTCCGTCGGCGAGAAGACCTCCGTGGAATTCATCGCCACCGCCTACTTCGCCTACGACGCCAAGCTCATGGCTGAGATGGCCGCCGCCATCGGGCGCGACGAGGACGCCAAGCGCTACGCCCAACTGTTTCGCAACATCAAGGCAGCCATCGCTGACCAGTGGGTTTCCGAGGACGGCCGCGTCAAAGACGATACGCAGACAACCTATGCCCTCGCCCTGTACATGGACCTGTTGCCCGAGGACATGGAACAGAAGGCAGCGGGCCGCTTGGCCGAACTCGTCAAGGAGCGGGACGGACACCTCGCCACCGGCTTCCTCGGCGTTAAACACCTGCTCCCCGCTTTGTCCGAACACGGCCACCCTGACGTGGCCTTCCGCTTGCTCACCAACACGACCTATCCCTCCTGGGGCTATTCCGTCGTGAACGGCGCTACGAGTATCTGGGAGCGCTGGAACAGCTATACCAAGGAGAACGGCATCCACGATCCCGGCATGAATTCCTTCAGCCACTACGCCTTCGGCGCCGTCTGCGAATGGATGTTCGCGTACATGGCCGGCATCGACACAGACGGCCCCGGGTTCAAGCGCATCCGCGTCCGCCCGCGTCCGGGCGGGAACGACATCAA
>JAAEQP010001337.1 GCA_024231375.1 bacterium
AACGAAGAAGGCTCGGGGTGATGTGGAAATCCGCGCGGCATCCCGCTACACTCTCGCGCTATGAGAATCGCAGTGCTTGGAGCCGTATGCTTCGATGAAATCATCCCCCTGGAAGGGGAACCCCGCGAGAGTTTCGGCGGGATTCTGTACAACGTGGCGGCGGTATCGAGTCTGCTAAACGACGGCGACGCGGTGGTCCCGGTGACGCGTATCGGCGATGACCGATTCGATACCGCGGTGGACACGTTCTCCGCATTGCCGCATGTGGACACGAGCGGCATCGGCCGTTGCTCGGATCCGACGACGCACGTGACGCTGACCTGGCGCAACGAAACCTGGCGCGACGAGACCATCCTGAACCGCATGCCGCCCTTTGATATGGAGACCCTCTCCCCCGCCCTCGACTGCGACGTGGCGCACATCAACTTCATCAACGGCACGGAGTTTGACCTCGATACGCTAGAGGCGTTCCGGGAGGCCTTCGACGGGTTGTTGTCGCTGGACGTGCATCAGATCATCTCGCGCTTCGACACGCAGGGACAACGCGAGATTGTGGGGTTCAAGCAGTGGCGCGATTGGGTTCCCTACGTGGACCTGGTCCAGTGCAACGAATACGAAGCGGCCACCATGTTCGACACAGCCCTTGAGGGCCGCGCCGACTACATCGCCGCCGCCCGCGCCATCTGCGAGGCAGGACCGCGTGCCGCCACTATCACCTTGGGAACGGAAGGCGCCCTTACCGTCAGCCGTCAGGACGACGGCTACTACCTCGCCGATCTCCCGG
>JAAEQP010001338.1 GCA_024231375.1 bacterium
CGTGCGCATGTCGACAGCCTCGCTGCCCGCAAGGATGTAGCGTTCCCCTTGTTTCCCATTCTCCGCCGCCAGAATGTGGCCTTCGGCGCAGTCGGCCACGTCGACGAACTGGCTAACCGCGTTTACATAGAGCGGGATTTTCCCTTGCGCAAACAGGACAACGATTCGTCCAGGAGTGGACGGCCCGAAGTCTCGTTCGCCGAGAATCTGGTGCGGGCAGCAAACCACTACGTCCAGCCCTCGCGCGCCGGCGCGCAGGGCTTCGCTTTCGCCTAAATACTTCGAACGGGAATAAAGGCCGGTGTCCCACAGGTTCCAGAGCTGATCTTCGTCGACAACCGAGTCGAGCGATGCTACGCCTCCCACAGCGGCAAGAGAGGAAGTGTAGATGAGGCGTTTCACGTTCGCGTCCGATGCCGCCTGGCAGACGTTGCGCGTTCCCTGTCCGTTGATCCGATAGACCGAGTCGGGATCGGGATGCCATTCCGCGGTCGTCCCGGCGGTGTGGAAGACGAGGTCGACGCCGGACATCGGTTCTGAGAGCGTGTCCGGTGTGAGGATGTCGCCGAATACGACGCGAACGCCGGTTTGAGTGATGTGGTCGGTAGGGGTGCCCGGAAGGCAGAAGGCGGTGAC
>JAAEQP010001339.1 GCA_024231375.1 bacterium
ATGGGATTGGCTCCCCGTACTACCGCACGAAAGTCGGCGAGTGGGAGAACTCCGCCAGCGTCTACGGAACGTTTGACCAGGGCGGCAACGTGTGGGAGTGGAACGAGACCGCCATCGGCTCGGATCGTGGCTCGCGGGGCGGCTCGTTCGTCTCCATCGAGTACTACCTACAGTCCTCCTCGGACCGCCTCAACCCCATCCCAACGGACGAGTCCCACAATCGAGGGTTCCGAGTCGCAAGCGTGGTCCCCGAGCCCGGTAGCGTTGCCATGTTGGCAGGGCTCGCCTTGATGGGATTTGTTTGGTGGCGACGGCGCAAGGCAGCATAGCCACTCAAGTCAAGTAGGGTGCGTGCAACGCACCATCTGCGCGTACAAATCGCGGACGTTCCAGCCGATCAGTCCAGCATCGAGCTAGGTCCCGCCGCCTTCGCCTCGGTAGTAACGCCCCGCCGCGAGGACAGACCGCTCCGCGTGGAGCGGCTCTACTAGCCGGTTCGGACGCCTTGTCAGGCACCGATTCGGGTGGTAAATTTGATGGTTCGACTTCGCCTGGGCGCGTGTCAAGCGTCTGGTAGTCGTCGGACCACCCTCCA
>JAAEQP010001340.1 GCA_024231375.1 bacterium
GCACATCCGGATAGACAACCATGTCCGACGTGCCGTAGTTCTTCAGCATGCTGGTGACGTAGTTGCCGCAACACTCGACGAACGCCACCCCCCCGATGATCGACCTCACCGCCAAGAACCTGCCCAGCGTAGTCCGGATGGACCGCCCCTTGTGCGCCCAGATCTGCACCAGCGCCGTAATGATGTTCTGACCGTTGCGCAAGAACACGCGCGCCGACCACCTCGGCAATGACAACAAGATCGCAAGAAATCGTCCAACCATCTCACACCGTCGCCAGGCGCGGCATGACATCAGATGTTCAACCGTGCCGCGTGCACCACACATTGTCTAGCCGTGTCGCGTGCAGCTCACATTGTTTAGCCGTGTCGCGTGCAGCACGGCCCCCGTCGCACGCGACGGGGCTAAACGCAGTAAAACACGTCATTTACTAACGCGTGTTCTTCCCCGTCGCGCGGACTGAATCATCCGGCTCCCTACCTGCCGCTGCACCGGCGCGGGGCCGATCCACGTCTCCACTGCGCACATCCGACTCGACCAGGCCATCCATCAACCGAATCACACGCCGGCACCGTGCGGCAATGTGTTCCTCGTGTGTAACGATCAACACGGTCTGCCCCTCCGCGTGCAGATCATCCAGGACCTCCATGATCTCATCGCCGGTCTTGCTGTCGAGGTTTCCCGTCGGCTCATCAGCCAGGATGATGTCCGGCCCTTGCGCCAGCGCGCGCGCAATCGCCACGCGCTGCTTCTGGCCGCCGGACAGTTGATTCGGGTGATGGTGTGCCCGATCCGTCAGGCCCACACGGTCCAACGCGGCGATGGCCCGCTGCTTCTTCCGAGACACCTGCGCATACATCAACGGAAGCTGCACGTTCTTGAGTGCGGTCGTCCTGGGCAGCAGCTCGAAGCTCTGAAACACGAACCCGATCTGTCGGCCGCGGATCCGCGCCAGTTTCGACTGCGACAGCTTCGACACATCCTGGCCCCGAAGGCGATAGGTTCCGCCCGTCGGGATGTCCAGGCATCCCAAGATGTTCATCATCGTGCTCTTGCCCGAGCC
>JAAEQP010001341.1 GCA_024231375.1 bacterium
GTACGGGCCCACGGAACTCAACATGGTCTACGCCCAGACCGCCAATCTCACCGTGACGGGCGACGAGGTCCGGCGCGCACCGGACATGGAATACCGCGAAGGAATGGGCGGCGACGCCATCACCATGGCGCAATGGAACAAGCCGACACCGGACCAACTGAAGCTATATTGGCGGCGGCTCCGCGTGGGCGGCGAAAAATGGGCCGGCAACCATTCGTTCATGAGTTTCCAGGACCGCTTCCTGCAGAAGAATCCTGAGAAACCCGAGTTGTTCGTGGAGGAACGTCCCGAGTACTTCGCCCACGGCCGCGAAGGCGGCTCCGGCACGCGCCAGTTCTGCTACACGAGCCCCGAACTCATCCAACAGGTGGCCCAGGACGCCCGCGACTATTTCGACGGCAAGGGCATCCAGGGATACCAACTCGCCATGGGCGACTACTTCGCCATCGTGCCGCTCGACAACAACCAGTGGTGCAAGTGCGATGCGTGTCAGCAGGCCCTCGCCAAGGACGAAGACAACATCCTGGGTGCGCACTTCAACAGCGGCACCGCCACCCACTACCTCTTCGGGTTCATCAACGCCGTGGCCAAGGAAGTCGCCAAGACCCATCCCGACAAGTTCATCTCGGCGCTTTCCTATCACGTGTACGCCTACCCGCCCGAAGAGTTCGAGTTGGAACCGAATGTGGCCATTGCGCCGTGCCTGCAACCCCGCAACTACTGGGCGCCGAATACAAAGAAGAACGAGATGGACTTCTACAAGAAGTGGGTGAACCAGGAGGGCCGCCGCGTCTACCTCTGGAACTACTACTGTTTCCCCATGGAACCCGCCGCTATCCAGGGCTGGCACTGTTTCCCGGGGTTCAGCGCCCACGAATTGGCCGACCAGATCCACATGTATCAGGAGGACGGCGTGCGCGGCATGTTCCTCTGCGGCATCGGCGAACAGGTCGACTACTACCTGAGCATGAAGATGTACGACGACGCGTCCATCGACGTGGATGACTTGCTCGACGAGTTCTTCGATGGCTATTTCGGCGCTGCTTCAAAGCCCATGAAACGGTTCTATCTGCAGATCGAGGAGTACTTCTGGAGCCCGGACAGCTATCCGGAAGAGGTCCAGGTCAAGGACAAGCAGTATCACCAGAACGCGCGGATCGCGTGGGAGTACATCGGCACCGAACCGCGCATGGAGAAGCTGGGCGCGTTGATGGACAAGGCCGTGGCCAAAGCCGAAACGGATCTCGAGAAACGCCGCGTCCAGACCTGGAAAGAAGGCGTCTGGGACTACATGGTGGAAGGCCGCAAGGCGTACTTCGCCAAACAGAAGAGCGAGAACTGAGGAGACGGCATGCCAATCATCACCGCTCGACTGTTCGAGTATGAGGACCTGAAGGACAGACTGAAACCCGAGGAGCGGATCGCAATCTTCAGTTGCGACGGCTGCGCAAAACAAAGCGGCGGCTTGGGCGGCGAAGAGGGTCTGAACAACTTGGCCGACAAGCTGGTCGCCGACGGGTTCGACGTGGTTCGTCGGGAACTGCTGCCCTTTGCGTGCAGTCCCGAGCAGTGGAACGAACGGCTTGAAGATGAGGCACTCCGAACGCTGTTTCAAGAGGCGAACGTGGTCATCCCTCTTTCGTGTACAGCGGGAGAAGATACGGTGAACGGCCTTCTGCCGGGTGTGCGTATTCTGAACGTGACCAAGATACTGGGCAAAGGGACGTACTCGCCGGAGACCGGCGCTCGCCTGACGGAACCGGCCGAGGATGTTGAGCTGGACATCGACGACCCCGAAGGAATCCCCCTAGACGAAGCCGCGAAGCGGCTGGGTCTATACCCCGGCAGTTTCTGATTTGGGATGGGATAGGGACGTTTGCACGAGAGAAGGAGTACCGCGGTGTACAGTGTGAAACCGGGTCGTGGACCGTCGATGATGGGAGTCGTGGCGGGGATCGCCGCGGCGGCCTTCGGCGTGTTTTGGACGTTCGGCGCCATGTCGATGGGGGCTCCACCGTTCCTCGGGTTGTTCGGCGTGGTGTTCGTTGTGCTGGCCATCGTCGGCGTTGGGTACAATCTCTTCAACGCTACTAGCCGCGACCGGATGAGCACGCTCGACATCAC
>JAAEQP010001342.1 GCA_024231375.1 bacterium
ACGAGGTCCCCGAATCTCACCCGCCGAGGTTGACCCAGCCGGGGCGGGCGCGTACGATTCCATCGTGTGCTGGCCGTGTTGCGCGGCAAGCGACCATTCCCATCCAAGGAGCGTGTGAATTATGTCCGCCATCATCTTGTTGAGTAGCGCCATGACGTCGGTTGCGGCGGCGGACGCCGCTCCGCCCGCGCCCGTGCCTCCCCTGCCGTCCCCGCGCCAACTGGCGTGGCAGGATCTCGAATACTACGGGTTCGTGCATTTCAATATGAACACGTTCACGGACGTGGAATGGGGCGAAGGCGAGGAAACGCCCGGGTTGTTCAACCCCACCGAACTGGATTGCCGGCAATGGGCACGCGTGTGCCGCGATGCAGGCATGCGCGGCATCGTGATCACGGCCAAGCACCATGACGGGTTCTGCCTGTGGCCGTCCGCCTACACAGAACACACGGTGAAGAACAGCCCCTGGCGTCACGGTCAGGGCGACCTGCTCCAGGAACTGGCGTCGGCCTGTCGCGAGTTCGGACTGAAGTTTGGTGTGTACATGTCGCCCTGGGATCGGCATGAGCCCTCGTACGGCGATTCGGCCCGCTACAACGAGCATTTCAGGAACCAGCTCCGCGAGACCCTGACGAACTACGGCGAGGTGTTCGAAGTCTGGTTCGACGGCGCATGCGGGGAGGGGCCCAACGGGAAACGGCAGGTCTACGATTGGCCGGGATTCATTGGAGTGGTGCGCGAATGCCAGCCGAACGCGGTGATCTTCAGCGATGCAGGCCCCGATATCCGGTGGGTGGGCAACGAGCAGGGCTTCGCCAATCCCACGAACTGGTCGCTCCTCGACCGTGACGAGTTTCACCCCGGTAGTCCGCGATACAAGGAGCTTACGTCGGGACATCGCGACGGCACCCACTGGCTTCCCGCCGAGATCGATGTATCCATCCGGCCCGGCTGGTACTACCATCCCGAGCAGGACGACCAAGTGAAGCCCCTGGAACACGTAGTGGACATCTACTTCCACGCGGTCGGCCGGAACGGTTCGCTGCTGCTGAATCTGCCCGTGGACCGACGCGGACTGGTGCATGAGAACGATGCGGCTCGGCTGATGGAACTACGGCAATACCTTGACGCTACGTTCACCGAGGACTTCGCCCAAGGGGCCACCGCAACGGCGACGAACGCACGCGCCGAAGGGCATCCCGCGTTCGCGCCCGGCAACGTGGTTGACGGGAACGCTGAGACCTACTGGGCCACGGACGACAGCGAGATCGAGGCGACACTGGAACTGAAGCTTTCCGCCCGGGCCACCTTCAGTGTCTTCATGGCGGAAGAGTTCATTGCGCTCGGACAACGGGTGGAATCCTTCGAGGTGGAGGCGTTGATCGGCGAGGAATGGGAGCAGATTGCGAAAGGTACCACGATAGGGAACAAGCGGCTGCTGCGGTTTCCCGCTGTGACGACCGACCGGATCCGCATGCGCGTCCACGAGGCGAAGGGGTGCCCGGCCATCGCAACCGTTGGCCTGTTTCTGGCCCCGCCCAAGGTTGCCGTGGAACCCGACACGGGGGACTTCATCGGGTCGCAGGAAGTCCGGTTGTCCACGGATGTGCCTGGCGCCACGATCCGTTACACCCTCGACGGCAGCGATCCAGGTGAGGATGCGCAGGTCTATACGGGACCGTTCACCATCAGCGAGACGACCACGGTCAAGGCCCGGGCCTTCTTCGAGGAACGCTACACCGTTGCCCCGGTCGTGGCGGCGTTCACAGGGTACAACGAATCCGGCCTCGTCGCCGCGATGGAGCCTGATGCGGCGATCGAATCTGGTCTGACGTACACGTACTACGAAGGCGGCTGGCAGAGTCTGCACGATTTCGACAAGGCCCAGCCTGTGGCCACCGGCAAGACGAATGGCTTCGACCTCAATGTCCGGAAACGGGACGAGCACTTCGCCGTTCGATTCGAAGGCTACGTGCAGATCGCGCGCCCGGGACTGTACACGTTCAGCACGAAGTCCGATGACGGCAGCCGCCTCTTCATCGGTGAGCGGATGGTTGTGGACAACGACGGCCTTCACGGCATGGTGGAGCAGCGTGGCCGCGTTCCCTTGGCGTCGGGTCTCCATCCCATCAGCGTCATGTATTTCAACGCCAAGGGCGATTCGGGACTCGAAGTGATGTGCGCTGGACCGGACGGTGCTATGGGTCCTGTTTCCGCTGATAGGCTCTTCCGGACTCCGTAGCCTGGCGCGTTGACGTTGGGGTGTGAAGGAGAAGCGAACTGAGCAGGTTGAGCAAGATTGGTGCAACGATGGCTGCGCGAGGGCACGCAGTCGCGACGGGATCGCGCCTGTTTCAATGCTATGCCGACCTCAGACGAAACGAGGGGCTAAGCGCTGAGGCCCTCAGTGAACTGTCGAACCGCAGGCTACGCGCTACCTTGGACCACGCGTATGAGAGCATTCCTTACTACCGGCGCGTCTTCGACGAGCGCGGGCTGACACCGGCCGACATCGCCTGCAAGGACGATCTGCACCTGCTCCCCGTCACAACCAAGGACGATATCCGCGCCCACTTCGACGACTTCCACCCGAGGAGCCTTCCGCCGGACACGAAACGCAAAATGACAAGCGGGTCTACGGGCGAGCCTTTTTGTTTCTTGGACACCCAGGAGATGCACGACTGGCACAATGCCGCGAAGCTGCGCGCGTGGGCTTGGGCAGGTTATTCGCTTGGCACGCCGATCTTGATCCTGTGGGGATCGACGTTCGACCTGAAGGGTTACAGTTCTCTTACAGGGCGACTGCGCCGGTTCGTCAACCGGGAAACGCTGCTCAATTCGCACACCTTGTCGGATGCCGTTTGTGCGCGGTATGTGGAGGCCATCCGGCGACGCGGCATCCGCGGAATGAATGCCTACACCAACGCCGCGTACCACTTGGCCCGGTACTGCCTGGACCATGGAATCAGCGACGTACACCTCGATTTCGTATTCACTACGGCGGAAACGCTGTTCCCCGACATGCGTCTCGCCATCGAGGAAGCGTTCGGATGCCGCGTGTTCGACCACTACGGAAGCCGCGAAACCTCGTTGGTCAGCCAGGAATGCCCCGAGCACGGCGGGTATCACATGTCCACCGACACGGGCATCATTGAAGTCGTCCGCGACGGACAGCAAGTGGCCCGCGGCGAGACAGGCGATATCCTCGTCACGGGCTTCCACAACAGAATCATGCCCTTCATTCGGTACGACATGGGAGATGTGGCCACGGCGGCTACCGAACCGTGTCCGTGCGGGCGTCCTTTTCCCACGTTTAGGTCGCTGGAAGGCCGGGTGAGTGACCTGATTCGTTTGCGGGACGGAAGAACGCTGGACCCCCTATTTATCGTCAGCATTATCACGCCGGACCCGGAGCACAACTTCGGGAAGCCTCACCCCCTGCGCAAACGGATGAAGCAGTACCAGGTCGTTCAGGAGACTTATGAACGATTCACGGTGAAACTTGTGCTCAATCCAGAGGCATCACTAAGCGATTACGACTACCTGCAGGGCAATTTTGCGCGCTTCGTTACTCCCGATGCCGAGGTGCATGTGGAGCAGGTAGACGAAATCCCCGCCCAGCGTTCCGGAAAGCGCCGATGCATCATGTCGCTGGTCGAGCCCGGCGCCCGCTGATGCAGTGTGAACAGCCGCGCGAGACATCCGCTTCTGGAACGCCCCCCGGACCTATGACATAATCGCATCAGGAGAAACGTGGGGACATGTGTCTCTTCGGGGGTCTTGCCGTCGCCAAGGGGAGGAACAGCGCGCCATGGAAGCCGACACGTCACAGGCCTGTGTGGACCGCCGCCGCAGGTGGACCGTTGCGGCCTTGGGCGCGATCATGCTGCTCGCGACGGTACTCCGGTGCGTGAAACTCGACGTCAGCTTCTACGTGGAGGAGATTCTCACCCACAAAGGCTCGATTCTTTCCTGGGGCGAGTGTTTCACTCACCGTTTCTATCCCATCTACTACCTCCTGGGCCGCGCGACGACGATCGTGGGCGACACGGAGGGTCTCCTTCGTCTTCCCAGTGTTATTGCCGGGGTCCTGGCCGTTCCCGTTCTCTACTCCTTCGGCGCGCGAGTACACAGCCGCACCGCCGGACTGCTGGCAGCGCTGATGCTGGCCGTGAATCCTTCCCATGTGCTGTACTCACAGGAGGCCCGGTACTACGGCGTTGTGACCCTTGCAGTGGCCCTCATGCTGTGGGCACTGGACCGCGCCATCGAGGATGGGCGGCTCCGGTACTGGGTGGCCTACGTGCTCGCCTGCAACCTGGGGACTGGAACCCACCTGACCATGTATCCCGTCATCGGTGTGACAGCGAGCGCCGCCGTATTCGCTCTACTCGTCATGCACCGGGGCCATCCCTTCAGAAAACGGCTGAAACTGATCGCTATCCTCTGCATTTGCTCCGCCTTCGGTGCAACCGTGACGGTGGCAACCGCCACCGCGCGCGGCACCGCACCCACGACATTCGGCATGTTCGACGGCGACCGAGCCGACGTTGTCGGCGATGCGAAGTTCGATCCGGGCTCCCTTGACCGGCGTAGCCCCTACGAAGTTGATACGTTCCGCCTCACCCCTCGGCAGTACGCGAGGTACGTCCAACGGCTCACGGGCACGGGACCTTGGAGCCGATGGCTCATGCTGGCACTGTGCCTGATCGGAGGGGCGGCCCTCATACGAACCAGACCTCATCTAGCCTCGACTCTGTTCGCCATCGTCCTTGTTGTCCCACTTCCATTCCTGATTCGCGATGTGAGCCACTGGTACGTTCCCCGCTATTTCGTCGCCGTCATTCCCGCGTCGCTAACGCTTGCGGCCTGTGGCATGACGACCCTTATGGTTCAGGCCCGGAGGCGCGTGCGTCGCTCAGCCGCACAGCCCCTCTTCGGCGCCGCCGTCGTAGTGGCGGCCCTTTGCGTACTCGCCCCAGGCGCAGCACGAGGGCTGCAACGACACTACGCCACCCTCCCGAAAGTCGATTGGCAGGGTATGGCCGACCACATGAAGCCCATGCTCCGTCCCGGCGACACAGTAGTCACGTCGGGTCGGCGGCATCTGAGTGCATGGCTCAACCACTATTTCGAGCGCGACACCCACTGGTACATGGGCGTGCGGTATCGGTTCCGCCGGCGCGATGCATTCTCGGCCATGCATCTGGCCGAAGCGATGCTGGATCGTCCCGAGAGCAACCTCTGGGTCATCACACACGGTCACGACCGGCGCCCCGAGGTCGAGGAACTGCTCGTGAGAATCGCTGACGGCAGGCGCCGGTTCGGGTTCGCCACTTTGTGGTGGCGCGGGGCGCCCTCAGTGAACCTGGCGTCCGCGGCCGGATTCGAGGGGATGGCTGAAGGCCAGTCCATGGGCCAGTTCGGCTGTGTGACGGGGGCGGACGAAGCCTACGAGGGCGCTCGCGCGATCAAGCTCTCCGTGCCGCCACCGGAAGGCCGCCCACGGGCGGCCACCGGCGTCGGAGACACTCCCCTTCGGGCCGTGGTCCGGATTCCGCTGTCGCAAGACCGCAGTGAGCTTCGGAGCGGTCGATTTGACGCCTGGCGCAACTCCGAGCCGCTGGGATGGTGTCCGTTGCCCGAGCATGCGTCACGGGTTCGCCCTTTGGAAGGCATGCGCATGCTGGAACGCGCCGCGGAGCTTCCCGAGGCGGATGTTGAATCGGGGCTTGCCCAACCTCTGCCCCTGGTCGCGGGCACCACCGTTGACCTGCACGCGCGCGGTCTGGCCGAGGAGCCAGGCGCCCTCATCATGCTGCTGCGATACGATGTCGGACCCGAGACACGCTGGTTCGAGGTGTCTCATCCGGGCACAGGCGGCTGGGAAACGATGCATCTGACGGTTCCGGTGCCCGAATACGTGCTGCCCGGTTCCGTCGCCATGGAGTTCAGACGGCCTTACGGCGCATTGGGAACGGTGGCAGTCGACGACGCGTCGTACCGTGTGCGGGGCACACCCGATAGCCTTCCATCGGGCCAGCCCTACGTTCTATCGCTCTCCCTTCGGCACGATGCGTTGGAACCGAATGATACCCCCTTCTACACCATTTCCACCCTCGGCGGCGAAGAACTTCATCCACGGTCTGGCCCAGGCCCCGTCGGCCAGATCGCGCTAACGGGCCATTCGGACGAAGGGACGCGGTTCACTCACATCGTGCACCACTTCGGCGGGACCGAAGACTGGCATCGTCTCGCCTTCCGAATCGAGGACACGACGTTCCTGTCCGAAGCCAGGGACCTCGCCATCGAAGTCGCAATAGCATACACGACCAGTTCCAAATGGATTCCTCCCCTAAACGCAGAGGACCGGCTATGCACCGAGATCGTGAACCTCTACGAAGGTAGCGGCACGGTGTGGATCGACAATGTCCAGTTCGAAGCGGGGGAACGGCCAACGCCTCTGGTGCGCGATGTCCGTCCGCCGCATGACGAGTTCCTGGCCGCATTGGGTCCCGCGCCATGACGAAGCCTGATACGCAACCGATGCGCGTGCTCATGCTCAACTACGAGTATCCCCCCTTGGGTGGGGGCGCAGCGAATGCCACAGCCCACATCCTTCGGGAATTCGCGACCCAGCCCGATATGGAGGTTGATCTCGTCACCTCTTCCATAGGTGCCCCCGAGCAACGCGTCCTGTCGGAAAATGTGCGAATCCACTTGCTCGACATCGGCAAACGCGGCAACCTGTCGTTCCAATCACAACGCGATTTGCTCGTCTATTCATGGAAAGCCCTCCGCTACGCCCGCGGGTTGACCCGAGCGAAGTCCTACGATCTTTGTCACGCCTTCTTCGGAATCCCATGCGGATACATCGCGAGCCGGTTGAATCTTCCGTATATCGTGTCGCTTCGCGGGTCGGATGTGCCTGGGTTCAACGAACGGTTCCGCGTCCCCGAGGCGCTGTTTCTAACCGGACTGAGCCGCCGCGTATGGCGCCGCGCCGCACGTGTGATCGCCAACTCGGCTGGCCTCCGCCAACTGGCGCTGGAGACCGCGCCAAGCCAAGCCATCGACATCATCGAGAACGGCGTGGACTGCGAGACCTACCGCCCCGGTCCCGTCCCCGGCGAGGGGTTGCGGGCACTGTGCGTGTCCCGGTTGACTAGCCGAAAAGGGATCGACCTGGCCGTCCGCGCCATCGCGTTGATGAAGCAGGAACACGCGACCCTGACTATCTGCGGAACCGGCGACCAAGAGTTTCACTTGAAGCGATTGTGCGGCAATCTCGGATTGAACGACCGAGTCACCTTCCTGGGCCATCTCGAGAAGGAGGCACTGGTACGCGCTTATCAATCCCACGATGTGATGGTTCTTCCTTCGAAGCATGAAGGGATGAGCAACGCTGCCCTTGAGGCCATGGCGTGCGGTCTCCCGGTTCTGATGTCCGACACGGGGGGGGCGAGGGAGCTGCTCGTCAACGACCGGAACGGATTGCTCCTACGCGATCGGACCCCCGAGGATATCGCCGCGAACCTCACACTCTACGCCCACGATCCCGACCGGGTTCGAAGACACGGCGTGGCGGCGAGGGCAACGGCCGAGTCGAAGTCGTGGCGCACGGTCGCGGAGGCCTATGTCGGGGCGTATCACGACATCGCGGGGAGGAACGGCTAGTGAATCCAGCCGCTACAGCCCCCTGCCCTCCCCCGTGGCGCGTACTGCACGTGGTTGACAGCGCCAATCTGGGTGGAATCCAACGATTCCTGTCGTCCATGCTTCCCGCCTGGACCGACGCCCGGTTTGAACACCGTATCGCGTCCTTGCACGGACCGGGACTCATGCATGAAGTCTTCGCGGAGGCGGGCTGCGAGCCTGTTTATCTCGCTGGGGCCAAGGCGAGCCCGCTCATCCCACTCCGTCTGTGGCGGCTGGCTCGCCGGTGGCGTCCAAGCCTGATCCATGCGCACGGGTTCGCCTCATGCTACCTCGTCGAGCGCATGCGGCCCGTTCTCGGCCCAATGCCGTGCCTTTCTCATCTGCACATCACCTATCATCCCGATGAACCGTTCCGGGCCTCCAAGTTCTACTACCACAAGGCGTATCGGAAGGCCCGGTTCCTGCTCGCGTGCTCACGAGGCGCGCGACAATCGCTGCCTGTTCAGCCCTCAGGCGGCGCGCGCGTCGTCTACTACGGCGTGGATGCGAATCGATTTTCGCCGAACTCGGATCCGTCGGACCGGCAACGCCTGCGACATTCCCTCGGCCTCGCGGCCAAGGATTGCCTGGTCGGCACGACAGGGCGGCTGGTGAAACAGAAGGGCGTTTCGGTCTTGCTGCAGGCCATGGCAGTGTTGCGAGACCGAGGCGCATCCCTGCGCGTGCTTGTGGTCGGCTCGGGACCCGGCGAGAAATCTCTGCGCAGCTTGAGCCGCGAGCTAGGCATCGAGGACCGCGTGATTTGGGCGGGGTACCAGGACGACGTGGTCCCGTGGCTTCGGGCCATGGACGTCTTCGCCTTTCCCTCATACACCGAGGGCCTGGGCCTGTCGCTGGCGGAAGCCATGGCGTGCGAACTGCCTTGTGCGGTATCCGATTTCACGGTCGCGCCAGAAATCGTCCGGGCCGGCGAGAACGCGCTCATGTTTCAGCGTGGTGACGCCCAAGGATTGGCCGACTGCATCGCACGCTTCGCCAACGACGAACAGGTCGCCCGTCGGTTCGGCAAGGCAGCCCGCCGCCACGTTGTGGATGACCTCTCGCTCGAATCCATGACGGCCAATCTGGCCAAAGCATATGAGGACATCCTGACAACAGGTCGCCTCGAACTCACGGAGGACACGCCATGAATCCGCGCGTCAGTGTGGTAATGCCGGTATACAACGGCGCGGCAACGGTGCGACGTGCCGTTGACAGCGTGCTGTGCCAGACGTGGCGCGACCTTGAGCTGGTAGCCGTGGATGATGGTTCCACGGATGGAACGGCAGATGTGCTCAATGCGTGCGTCGAGGCCGATGATCGAGTGCGCGTCGTCCGCAACCCGTCCAATCAGGGCATCGCCCCCACGCTCAACACGGGTACCAATGCGGCCCGGGGCGAGTGGCTTGCCCATATCGACGCCGACGACGAATGGGTTCCCGACAAACTCCGGAAGCAGATGGAGTTCGTGGAAGATCACCCCGACGTGGGCCTCCTGGGCACATGGAGCATGGCGCGAAATGCGGTGACAGGCGACACTCAAATGAGGAGAGCGCCGGTATCTCACGAACAGGTCCTCGAACGGATCTGGACCCGATGCCCCTTCAACCATTCGGCCATTGTTGTCAGGAAAGCGTTGCTGGATCGCGTGGGCGGCTATGACTGTTCGTTCGCATATGCGGAGGATCATGAGTTGTACTTCCGGCTCGCGTTCGAGACGCGCACCCACAATCTGCCGGAGCCTCTGTGTACGTGCGAGACCCATCGCCCGGACAACGTGACCATGCGGCGATGGAAGGACGTGGAACGGTGTCAACTCCGCGCGTTCTGGAAGTACTACCGCAGGCACCGGCGTCCCTGGTATACCTACATGCATCTAGTCAAGCCGTTGCTGAAGCAATTGGTGCCCCGCCCAGCCAAACGGTGGAAGCAGCAGATCGTTGGGGCACTGAACCGGAGCGCCCGGGAATCCGAATGATTGACCGCATTCTGAGAGCATGGCGGCACAGCGACGTTCAGTACGTCGTGCGGACGTCGTGGTTGAAGTTCGCCAAACTGGCCATCCAGATGATCTCCGGGTTCGCCCTTGTCTGGTACCTTGGCAACTACCACTCCAAGGCGTTCCTGGGCGAATTCCAGTTTCTTATCGCGCTTACGGCGATGCTCGGCGTGTTCGGGCTGTCGGGCATGCAGGATGCTCTCGTGCGCTCCACGGCGCGGGGCCACGACTACTCGCTCATCCGCGGCGCCAAGCTGGCGGGCGCGATATCGCTGTCGGGCAGCGCCGTCCTGGTGGGATATGCTGCCCACAGCTACTGGTCGGCTCACGACCCGGCGCACGCGGCGGCGGTGCTGGTTTGTGCTGCAGCCTTTCCGTTCACGCGCACGCTGAACCTGTTCGAGTGCTATCTCACGGGGAAGCAGCGGTTCGCCCAGGAGTGTGTGTACTCATCGCTGCGGTACGGGCTCCAAGCGGTGGTGGCGTTCGTGGCCATCCAACTGTGGGGCGAAGTGTTGTGGTGGTTTCTGCTGATCTACTTGGGTTCGGCCCTGATCATCTCGGCGCTCTCATTCTGGGCCACGGCCCGCTCCGTGGACGACAAGACGTGCGACCCCGAGTTGTTTCCCTTCGCCGGATTCATGACCTTGGTCGGCGGATGCACGCTGGTCGCCGTCACACTGGACCGGGTTGTCGTGCGGTACGCGCTGGGCCCGGAAAGTGTGGCCGTCTACTTCATCGGCATGTACGTGTTCAGCAAGAGCAGCGCCTTGCTCCATCCATTCCTGTCGGTGCTGTCACCCCGATTCGCACGCGGCACCATGGCCCTTACCTGGAAGAAGATCGCCACCCTCGGTTTGGTAGGCGTGGCATGGGCAGTCGGTGCCTTTGGTGTCGCCGTGCTCATTCTCCCGCTCCTCTTCCCCAATTATCCTGAATCCGTTCCTGTGGGCATGTGCGTGTCCTTGGCCCTTCTCTTCACGCCCGCGGACAAGATGTGCCAGATCTACTTTCGCGCCACACGGAATCAGCGGGCCATCTTCGTACCGACTGTCGTCGCACGACTTGTCTGCATCGCCGCCTATATACCCGCCGTCCACTTCGGCGGCCTCCTCGGCCTGGCTTTCGTACGGGCCATGGGAGAGGCCCTGAGTCTGGGCCTTCATCTGGCGTTCCTGAGAGCGACGAAGAGGCCCGGCACAGGCTGAAGCATGGCTGGTGACTGCGAACGGCCTTGTGCAGTATCTCGGCGAGAGACATGAAAGGGGAATCTGTCCGTGCAACTGATTACGTTAGTCTACGCTTCCACCGGCATTCTCACAGCCAGTCCGGCGATGGTGACGCCCGTTGAGGATGTTTCCTTCGTTCAGGAATACCACGAGGCCTATCCCTTCGAGAACAACAGTGCGGCCAATGATGTGCGCGCCGTGGCGGTGGACCTCGATGGCGCTGTGTGGGCCGCAACCGGAGCAGGTTTGCACGTCCTACGCGCCAACGAGTGGATACCGCAGGACGGTGTGACCGGTGGTCCCCTCTACACCCTGTTCGTTGATGGCGAGAACCGCGTGTGGGCCGGGGCCTGGGACGGTCTATACCGCGTCTCGAAGGACGGCGCCCGGAAGGAGGAGGGCGTTTCGGGCACGGTAACGGCCCTGGTGCAGACGCCCGACGGTTTGGTCGCCCTCGGCCCTGAAGGATCCTGGCGCCACGCAAACCACGAGTGGAAACCGCTCGAAAACCGGTGGGCGCGCCATGTGCGGGACGCCGCTGTCACACCGTCGGGTGAGCTCTACATTGGCACCGGCGTGGGCCTCTACCTGCAGTCGAAAGAACGCCTCCGTCACTTCTACAAGGAGGAAGACATCTACTCGGGCGACATCCGCGCGCTTGCCATTGGTCCCGAAGGCCGCTTGTGGATCGGTGCCCGAGGTGGCATCGACGTGTTCGAGGATGCAAGCCTGTGTGGGCATTACGGCCCGAAGGAGGGACTACCGAACTACGATGTGCGGGCCCTGACCTTTGACGCCCAAGGGACCCTTTGGGCCGGCACGGCGCTGGGCGTCGCCCGGTTTGATGGCAGTACTTGGTCGCTACGCCACAGCAAACGCTGGCTCCTGAGCGACGATGTCCGCGGGATCGCGTTCGACGAAGATGGTACGGCCTGGGTTGCGACGAGGGCGGGCGTGAGCGCCATCAAGCGCCGCATGATGACGCTTGAGGAAAAGGCGGCCTACTTTCTGGACATCTGTCAGAAGCGGCACATTCGCGATCCCTACATCGTGGAGAAGTGCTGGTTTCCCGACCCCGATGACCTGAGCGTATGGGAACCACGCGACGACGACAATGACGGCACCTTCACGGCCATGTATATGGTGATGGAGGCCTATCGATGGGCTGTCACCAAGGATCCAAAGGCCAAGGAACACGCCGACAATGCCTACGACACTCTCGAGTTCTTCGAGCAGGTGACGCCCATTGACGGCCTATTCGCCCGAACGGTTGTGCCCAGCACGTGGACTGAAATGGCGGACCCGAATCACGTGATGACCCCCGAGGAATACGCAGAACGCCGCGTGCGCGATCCCCGCACCAAGCGGGTGGATGAGCGGTGGCGGCTCTCGGAAGACGGGAAGTGGCTCTGGAAAGGCGACACGAGTTCCGATGAGATGGTTGGCCACATGTTCGGGTACTACCTGTACTACGAGTTGGCGGCGGACGAGAAGCGGAAGGAACGCATCCGCGCCCACGTCCGTAAGATTGTAGACTACATCATCGAGGGTGGCTATGTTCTGCGGGATCGCGATGGCACGGCCACGCGCTGGGGAGTGTGGGCGCCCGAACACGTCAACGACGATCCCGACTGGCGCGTGGAGGGCGTCAACAAGACCTTCGAGGTTCTATCGTTCCTGAAGGCCGCCTACCACATCACAGGCGACGAGAAGTACCAGCGCGAATTTCTCATGCTCATCCGTGAACACGGGTACGCCGAGACGGCCCGGCGGCCCAAGTCCTACGGGCGTTCGGAACGAACGCACATTCAGGATGACCTCCTGTCGTTGAGCACGCCTGCCCTGTTGCTCTCCGAAGACGACCCCGAGCTGCGCGCCCAATTCATGGAGGGTGTCACCTGGGCCTACCAAACCATTGAGAACGACGACAATCCTTTCTTCAATTTCATTTACGCCATGGCAGGGGGCGCCGAATTCCACCTCGAAGAAAGCGTCGCGTTTCTGCGCGACCATCCACTCGACCTGCGGCATTGGCTCATCGACAGCTCCAGGCGAGAAGACATCGACCTGGTGCGTCATCCCATGTTGAGCCCACTCCAGACAAGCCGCATGTTGCCACCCAGCGAACGCGGGGTCATGCGCTGGGACAAGAATCCGTGGGCCGTTGTTTCAGGCGACTTCTGCGACCTCCAAGGTCACCGCGAAAGCAGCGGCGTGTTCTGGCTCCTCCCTTACTGGATGGGCCGCTACTACGGATACATCGCTCCGCCTGACGAGGGAACCGTTGCTGACAATGGAAGCTGACACCACCGGAGGCAGACGGGCATGACGACGTCAGCGTGTGGCCAGAACGCCTGGGTGTAGGAGGCTCCGATGCCTGACCCGCACAGAATGATCTTCCGGGAGGAATTGCAGGATCTCTTCAGCCATTTCTCCACGTGTTTCGGCGTGAAGGTATGGCTGTACAGCGCTGGCGGTCGTTGTCATCACGTCGGCGGAGGCGCGGTGCGGCCTCCAGGCGACTACTGCGCGCTCATTCAGAATGGCCTCTACGGGAAAGAACGCTGCCATTCCCTGGACAAAGCGAAGTGGCAGGAGGCCATTGCGACGGGCTCTACGGTGCGCTACGAATGCCATGGAGCGCTCCTCAGCGTCGTCAGACCCATCTATATTGAGAACAAGCTACTGGGCTTCTTCATTGTAGGAGAGATTCGCACGCGCAAGAAGCTGCCGGCGTCTTTGATGCGCGACTGGCGCCAACGCCACGGCAACGACGACATCCAGGAGGCTCTCGAACGAATCCCCTACCATGACAAGCGGCGCGTGGAGAGTATGCTGGCCATCTTCTCGGCTCTGGTCGATCACGTTGTGTCCCGGCACATGATCTCGCTTAGCGGTGACGCGCTGCTTGGCAAGGTGATCGAGTACGTTCAGAACCACGTCGCGGAACCGGTCCGGATTGACCAGGTCGCCGAAGCGGTGGGCCGCAGTCCGTCGCGGATATCGCATCTCTTCCGAGAGCGTCTTCAGACCTCCTTCAAACAGGCGGTCATCGAGGTGAAGTTGCAGAAAGCCGAGGAGTACTTGCGCACCTATCCCAGCATCAAAGTGAAGGAGGTGGCTTGGCGTGTGGGATACGACGACGCGTTCTACTTCTCGCGGCTGTATCGGAAGTATCGCGGTGAACCGCCGACGGCCTACAAACGCCGTCACCTTGAGCCAGCTTCTTCGCCGTAGCGAGGGGGATCCCCCCTGGCAACGTCCAGTCGCGCGCCCCGAGGCCGGCGGAGAAAGACTGAAGGCGCAGCCGGGATTGCTGCGCCTTCAGATGTCGCTACGAGACGGTTCGACAGATCAACTGTTCGCGTAGGCCACGAGGGCGGCGAATCCCGCGCTGGCAGGATACTCGCTCGGGTACCTCAGGAAGGAGACGTGGCCGTCCATGTACAGGCAGTTGGCGCCGCCCGGTACGTGGTTGAAGTGGGCATCGCCGCCCATGTCCGAAGACACCACGTCGAACATGACGGGCAACTCGCTCTGCGCCATGCTGCTCGCGGCCGGGTTGTTGATGTCACTGATGAGGAAACGCTCGATACCCTCACGAAGGCGATAGACCGTGTCTCCGCCGCCATTCCCCACACCTGGAAAGCCGCCATCGGCAGCATTGACGTCGCTGTCCAGCGCATCCCAGTCGTCCTGATTGTCGTCGACGGCAAGGAGTGCCGCCATGATCTGGTTGGAGGCGTTCTGGCCGCCAATAGCCGTCTGGCCGTACTTGTCGCCGTCGCCGTCGTCAATGCAGTAGCCCACGTAGATGTAGCTCATGTCCGTGTTGCTGATATGGCCCGGGTAGTTGCAGCCGGCCGTCGGGAGAATCGTGAGACCGCTGTTGTCGTCGCCACTGGCCGAGGCCATAGGATCGGAAGGACAGACAAGGACCTTCGGATCGGTCAGGTACTCGGGATAGATCTGTATACTCGAAGGTCCGAAATCCATGGCATTCTCAATGTCGCCGCACCCGGTGGCAGCGGCAGCGCCCGGCTGGTTCCACGGCTCACCGCCGTGGATTCGGGGGAATTTCTCGCCCTTGGCCTCGTTGGCGTACATCTTGAGTACGATGCCCATCTGCTTGAGGTTGTTCTGGCAACTCGCTCGACGCGCCGCCTCGCGGGCGCGGGCCAGAGCGGGAAGGAGTATGGCGGCCAGAATGCCGATGATGGCGATGACGACCAGGAGTTCAATCAGGGTAAAACCTCGGTTCTTCATTGTTCTTTCTCTCCCCGTGACGGGTCGGACCCGCCCCTATGTGTGGCACGCGGATATTCACATGCGATACTGCTCCGCACACGCGTTGCTCTCTCAGGAGAATCAGCTATGCCCCTTCCGGAAGGCATGGACTTTTTACCAAGACTCCTCAGAGAGCCACGTTGGTGGCCAGAGACAATCCAAGCCCCATTGTACGCGCCTATGGGTTCATCGGGAATGGGTCATTCTGCAAGTTACCTGGATTTTCCTGCTGCCGTGAACGCGGAGAAAGGGACAGAGGAGCTGTTGAAAGAGTGGCAGTCTCCGGCGCGAAGGCCGCGAAAAGGCCAGGGACAGACCCGTCTCGCTACGCTCGCTGGGGTCAGTCCCGGCGTTTTCGCTCCTGTTCTCGGCGTTCTCTGAGAGCGCTGCACACGAGGCGCCGGACTGCGGCCGACCGAAGCGTGAATGAGTGCGAGTTTCTCAACAGGTCCACAGACACGTCTACGTCCGCCTGCGGCGGAGACTCGCTTGAGCGGTCCCTCTGTTCGGCTCATGCTCACCTGGGGGATTCGCGCTTGAGTTCTTCCCCTCGTTCGACGCATTCTACTGACGCTGGGCGCGGATGATGACCCATAGCTACACCACCCTCGGGAGAAACAAGATGGGAACTCTCTGTCTTTTCGTCGCTGCGTCGATGGGCGCGGCCTCGGCAGGAGCCGCGGAGGGCTCGATCGACAAGCAGAACATCTTCAGCGCGGGCGATGGACGGTACGACCTCTACCGCATACCGGGCATCGTCATCACCGCACAGGGAACGGCGCTCGCGTATTGTGAGGCGCGGGAACTGCCCGAGACGAGAACCGGAGCCGACTGGGCCAAGATCGACATTCTGATGCGCCGGAGCACGGACGGCGGGAGTACGTGGAGTGCGCCTCGCAAGATTGTCACACCGCCTGATGATGTTCAACCCAATGCCGTCGCTCTTGAGCATGGGTACAACGAGACCGACGCGGTGACCCTCAACAACGCGGCCGCCATCACGGACCGTGTGACGGAAGCGGTCCACTTCCTCTATTGCGTCGAATACGCGCGGTGTTACTACATGCGTAGCGATGACGATGCCCTGACCTTCACGGAACCGGTGGACATCACGGAGACCTTCGAGGCGTTCCGCTCGGACTACGACTGGAAAGTGATCGCCACAGGTCCGGGTCATGGCATTCAACTGAGTACGGGACGCCTGCTGGTCCCAGTATGGATGTCCACGGGTACCGGGGGAGGCGCCCATCGCCCGTCGGCGGTCTCGGTCATCTACAGCGACGATCACGGCCGAACCTGGAAACGAGGGGATATGGTCGTGGGCCATCCTGAACTGAAGAACCCGAGCGAGACGGTGGCCGTGGAACTCGCCGATGGCCGTGTCATGCTCAATATCCGCCACGAGACCTACAACCGGAAGACGCGGCAGCGCTTCCGAGCCGTTTCGGTCAGTCCCAACGGGGCAGATCAATGGACTCCCGTGCGATTCGACGACCAGCTACCCGAGCCGGTCTGCATGGCGAGTATCGTTAGACTCTCCAAGAAACCGGATGCCAGGAAGAACCGCATCCTCTTCGTCCATCCACACAACCCAGAGTCGACGGAACGGAAGAACGTGACGGCGAAGCTCAGCTACAACGAAGGCCGAACCTGGCCGGTCATGAGGGTGATTGAGCCCGGCCATAGCGGATACAGCGACTTGGCTGTCGGACCTGACGGCACGGTCTACTGCTTCTACGAGCGCGGCAGCTTCGACGGGCACCATCACAACACGGCCCATCTCTGCGTAGCACGGTTCAATCTCGAATGGCTGACCGATGGCAAGGACCGCGTTCGCAGGCAGCAGCCGGAGTGATAGACGTCGTTTTCAAAGGGAGAGCCTATGAGCAGCCAAGAGAATAGCGATTCAGGAGCAGCGGTCGGCTGGTGGCAGCCGGTGGTGTTTGCCGCCATGGCGGGCGGCATGGGATGGGGTATCCGGGGGCAGTACGGCCACGAGACCGGCGCCATGATCGCGGGCGTACTCGTGAGCCTTACGTTGGCGTTTCTGATGTGTCCCGGGAAGTCTCCGCTGCAACTGGTGCGCGCGGTGGCGCTGGCCACCATCGCCATGGGCTTTGGCGGTTCCATGAGCTACGGGCAGACCGTAGGCCTCACGCACGACGGCCCGCTGGTGGGGCATTGTGGCGCCTTCGCGTGGGGCATGCTCGGACTGGGCATCAAGGGCGGCATCTGGATCGGTTTCGCGGGATTCTTCCTGGGGCTGGGCCTTGGCGGGAAACGATACCGCCCCCTCGAAATGCTCAAACTGGTTCTGGCCATGCTCCTCGCCGTTGCGGTGGGCTGGTCTATCCTGAACCGGCCGCACAACCCCGAGAACATGCTCCTGCCCTTGCTCTACTTCTCGGACCACTGGTACTGGGAACCGGAGATCCTTGGCAAGGTGAGGCATCGGCCCGAGGTCTGGGGCGGACTGCTGTTCGCGCTTGTCACCGCGGTCGGATACGCGTCCCGCGTGAAGAAGGATACGCTCGCCCGCAACATGGCCTTGTGGGGATTTCTGGGCGGCGCACTTGGTTTTCCGTTCGGGCAGTGCTTTCAAGCATCCAACGCATGGTTCCCAGGCATCTTCCGCGAGGGGTTGACGGAACGCCTGGCGCACTGGAACGCCGTCGAGACCTTCTTCGGAACGTTCATGGGCAAGGTGACCGGCGTGGGCCTTTGGTTCAACGATGGTTTCGTAGCCCATTTCACGCACTGGAACAGCATGGAGACCGTTTTCGGAGCGGTCATGGGCGGGGTCCTTGGCCTTGGCCTTTGGCTCAACCGGAAGAAGATTGATGTCACCCCGGACGCCGATGATCGCCCCATGCCTTACTGGGGAGAAGGTGTGCTGCTGGCCATGCACCTGTTCCTGCTCATCGCCATGTCGTTCGTCGGAGGCTATTGGCCGGACGCGATCTATGATTTCGGCATGATGATGGGCCTGATCCCGCTCGTGGCCTGCATTCGCGGCCGGTTCTGGCCTTACCTCCAGGTGTTGCCCATCACGCTTCTGCCCATTGCGGGAAAGACGCTTCAGGCGTGCGGGCTCGGCGAACAGACCCACACGGAACCGGGCGTGGCCTGGCCGGTGTACTTCATCGTGCCCATGGCCGCGGCCACGGCCTTCGCGATCTGGGCGGGTCTCAAGACGGCCCTGGGGGACGGCCACCGCACCTTTGTACGGGACGCCCTGCTGTTCACGGCCTGGATGTATTTCTGGCTGAACCAGGCGTTCTTCAGCTTCCCCTGGCCCTATATTGGCGGAGGCGGACGCGTCGACGACGGCCTCATCTTCACGGTGTGCGCACTCGGTCTGACCATCATGGTACTTATCAACCGGAAGCGGACTGAATGCTCCGCAGCGTGTTAGGGGGGCTGACGACATGACGAATCGCGAGCGCGTAAGGGCCACGCTCAATCACCAACAGCCGGACGCTGTCCCGTACCACATCGAATTCACCCAGGTGGCCCACGCCAAGATGGTGGAGTATCTGGGCGACGCCGATTTCGCGTCCAGCCTTGGCAATGCGCTGTCGGACCTCGGCACGACGCCGCCGGGCGCATGGCGGGAAGTGCGGCCCGGTATCTGGGAAGATCAGTTCGGCGTGCAGTGGGACCGAAGCATCGACAAAGACATCGGCGTGGTCTGCAATCAAGTGGTCATGCGGGAGAATCTGGAGGAAGTGACTTTCCCCGATCCCCATGACCCAGCGCGCTGGGCGGGCTACGCGAATATGCGAACGGACGGGAATGGAGAGTTCTGGGTGCCCAACCTGGGGTTCAGCCTTTTCGAACGGGCCTGGACCCTATACGGCATGGAGAACCTTCTGATTGCCATGGCGTCCGAGCCGGATGTTGCCCACCGCCTCTTCGACCGGATCCTCGAGTTCAACCTGGCGATCATCGAGCACGCCTGTGGCTACGACGTTGATGCCATGATGTTCGGCGACGACTGGGGTTCACAGTACGGCCTGATCATGGGAATCGACTTGTGGCGCGAGTTCATCGGCCCCCGCGTCAGACAGATGTACCAAGCCGTTCGAGCCAAGGGCAAGTACGTGATCATCCACAGTTGCGGCAAAGTGGATGAACTGTTCCCCGACCTCATTGAAGCGGGGCTGCATTGCTTCAACCCGTTCCAACCGGAGGTCATCGACGTGTTCGATGCGAAACGCCGCTACGGCGGTGAACTCAGCTTCTTCGGCGGCATCAGCACGCAGAGAACCTTGCCGTACGGGACACCCGAACAGGTTCGGGAAGAGGTCAAACGTCTCCTGGACGAAGTCGGCAAGAATGGGGGGCTCATCGCCGCCCCGGCCCATGACACTCCCGCAGACGCCAGACCCGAGAACATCGCGGCCATGATCGAAGTCCTGCAACAGCAGTAGCGCCAAGTCCTCAGTCGTGGGATCTGCCAGGGAGCACGGGTCACTTGGAGTCGTTGGCGGCGACGGGTGTGCCCTCAGTTGCGACCGACCGGACAGCGCGCAGAAGGCCTTTGGATGGGGCGCGCTCGGTCTTCGGCTTGAAGAGGAGGCGGTAGGTGGTCTTGTACTCGTTGATGACTGGTTCCACGATGGCTGCGGGTCCGATGGACGTGAAGAAGAAGGCCGCAATCGCGAGGTACACCAGACTGATAAGTCGTTCCCAGGTTAACCGACGGCCAACCCACCACTCGTTGAGAACGACGGCCAAATCGGGGATGAGCAGTTGCGTTCCTCCCACCACGAACACGGCGAATCCCAGCGCCTTGGCGAGAATCGGGACGGCCGTAGCCGGGCTGTATCGAAATAGCAGCGCCCCCGCAACCAACATGAGCACGCCCAGCCTGCGGAGCGAGGTCCGGTGCAGAAACACGGAGATCAGGCGTCGCGTCGCCTTGGGGAACAGAAACCCAATGATCCCGAGAAGAGACGTCACCGAAAACAGGACCCAAAGGAGTATGGACGCAGCCACCACAATCCCCTGCCATATTCGCAACGAATGGCGCCATGGCGCCGGCACACCCGCGGCCAGGGCCGTTTCGCGCTTGTCTACCTCGTAACGTGAAACATTTGGGCCGGGCGGACGATTCCGAGATTCAGCTTACTTTCTGGATGGCGCCACCCCGATTCGGGCAGGATCCGGACGCCCGGCGTGTTATCTCTCGGAAGTGACGTGATGTCTTGAACGAGGAGAGGGCCATGAGGATCGAATGGTGCGCACGAATCGCTCTGTGCGCCGTGCTTGTCATCTACCCCGGTTGCCTCGTGGAGGTTACGCAGGAACAGACCCCGGTTTCGGACGCGCCGCCGCCGGCCGCCGTGAGGAGCGAGGACATGGAGAGAGCCCTGTTTGCCGCGGGGTGCTTCTGGCACGTGGAGGAGACGTTCCGCACCACCAAGGGCGTGATCGACACCACGTCCGGCTACACCGGTGGCACAACGAAGGATCCCGCGTACAAGGAGGTGTGCTCGGGGAAGACAGGCCATGCCGAGACGGTAGAAGTGGTGTTCGACCCCGAACAGATCTCGTATGAGCAACTGCTGGACCTGTTCTGGAAGCTGCACGACCCGACGACGTTGAACCGCCAGGGCCCGGACAGGGGCACCCAGTACCGGTCGGCGGTATTCTACGTGAGCCCCGAGCAGAAAGCGGCCGCGGAAGCTTCGAGGAAGCGAATCGAGAATTCGGGCAAGTACAAGCGCCCCGTCGTGACCGAGATCACCGCTGCGTCGCACTTCTACCCCGCCGAAGATTACCATCAGGAGTACCTGAAGAAGCGGGGCCTTGCCCACTGCCCCTCGTAGGTCGCGTTGTAGCGCGAGCCGGACCGGTGGTATCCTCCGGTCACGGAAGGAATGGGGTCCGTCAACTCGCGGGGGAATGTGACTTGCTCGCACGCGCACTGCTCTATGCGCGCACGCTACGCTACCTGAAGCCGAGCCAGGTGGCGTGGCGACTCCGCAAGAAGATCCTCGGTTCCACTCCCCCACCGGCCCGGATCGATAGCACCGGCCCACCCGACTGCGCGGCGGCACAAAGCCTGCGCGGCCTGCTTGGGCGTCTTGATGCCTCCCGCAGCGGCGAAGACGCAGACGCCCTGCGATCGGGTAGCCTTCGCATCCTCAATACCGACGTGGACGTGCGCAACGGCATGCCGTGGCACGACGACGCCATGCCGCGCCTGTGGCGCTACAACCTTCACTACTGCACCTGTGTCCGGACCCTTGCCGCCCCCAACCTCGATGCGCCCTCGGATTCGGATCGTGAACTGACCTACGGGTGGATGCGGGACTGGGTGGACAACAATCCGCCCCACTCCGGCCCCGGCTGGGAACCCTTCGTCGTAGCGTCCCGCCTGTTGAATTGGTCCCTCGCGTGCGCCGTCTTCGGGGAGACGTCCGCCGATATTCTCGGAAGCATGGAACAACAGTGCGTTTACCTTCAGCGAAACCTTGAATGGGATGTGCTCGCGAACCATCTGCTGAAGGACCTCTTCGCCTTGGTGGTTGCCGGGAGCTTTCTCGGAGCCGAGTCGCGCGCCGGACGCGAAGCGCTCGATTCGGCCCTGCCGCTCCTTGAACGGCAACTGGCCGAGCAGATTCTGCCCGACGGCGGCCACTACGAGCGCAGTGCCATGTATCACGCCCACGTGTTGGAAGATGCGCTCATGGCCTGGACCGCGCTACGCGATAAGCCGACGTGGTTGACGGACGCTATCGCGAGAATGGGAGACTATCTGGCCAAGATCCGCTACGAGGATGGCGGGATCCCCTTGTTCGGCGACGCGGCCCTGGACGGGTGTATCGCGCCTGATGTCCTGCTGGGTGCAGTGCAGGCGGCCACGGAGGTCGAATGCGCCGTGACATCCGACGCGGGCTGCGCCCTGCCCGACTCGGGGTACTACACTCTCGGCGGACCACACGGGCGCATGATGGCGAAGGCGGGTTCGCCCGGCCCGGCCTACCAACTTGCCCACGCCCACTGCGACGCGCTCAGCTATGAGTTGAGTCTCGGCGCAACCCGCGTCATCGTGGACAGTGGCGTTAATGAATACCAGGCCGGTCCGTGGCGCGACTATTGCCGGAGCACGCGCGCCCACAACACGGTTCAACTCGACGCGCGGGATCAACTGGAGTTCTGGGGCGAGTTTCGTGTGGGAAGGCGTTACCGTGCGGCGGTTACGACGTGGAATGCCGATGCGAAGCTCACCACACTGACTGCCGAGCACGATGGATTCGCGCCGTACACCCACGAGCGCGTGTTCGCGCTGGTCGAGGGACGGTTCTGGATCGTGATCGACACCGTTGAAGGAAGTCGCGCGACGGTGGCGCGGAGTTTCGTCCACTTCCATCCCGATGCGCAGGTAGCACCCGACGGCGAGGTGTGGCGCGCCGAATCCGGGGCCGCAACGCTCACGATTGTGCCGTTCGGCGCGGACGGCGTCCAGCATGTCCGCGGCGAAGACGACGCCATTCAGGGATGGTACTGCCCCGAGTTCGGTAGCCGCGTTCCCGCGAGCGTGCTGTGCATCGGGAAGACGCTGCAACCGCCCTCGACCTTCGGGTACGGGCTGTTCCCCTCGCGCGAGGATGCGCTGACCGGCGATGAAGTAGCGTCGCTGGCCGAGACCATTCGCGGCGGAATCACTTGAAATTGAGCGTACGAACACCCCAGTATGGGCTTGAATCGGGGTTCCAATCAGAGGAAGGTCTGTAGCTCTATGTCCGCCGACACAGACACGGCACCACCCATCTCCCTCTGCGGCGCAAGCTTTGCGTACGGATCGCGCGTGGCGCTGGAGAACGTGTGCCTGGACGTGCCGGCGGGGGACTTCATCAGCGTCATCGGCCCCAACGGCGGCGGCAAGACGACGCTCTTGAAGCTCATTCTGGGATTGCTCAAGCCTGCCGAGGGCACGGTCAGGGTTTACGGCGTGCCTCCGCGCCGGGCACGCCGCCGCATGGGTTACACGCCGCAGCACGCCCACCATGATCCCAAGTTTCCCGTCACCGTCATGGACGTGGTGCTCATGGGTCGGCTGGACCGCCATTGGGGCGGGCGGTATGCCGCCGCGGACCGCGACAAGGCCATGGACGCCCTGAGAGAGATGGAACTTGCCGACTTGCCGGACCGGCCGTTCGAGGCCCTGTCGGGCGGTCAACGGCAACGGGTACTCATCGCGCGGGCGCTCGTCTCCGATCCCGACGTGCTGCTCCTGGACGAACCCACGGCGAACGTCGATGCCATGGCGGGCAACCGATTGCTGGAATTGCTCGCCCAACTCAACGACCGAATGACCATCCTCATGGTGTCCCACGATCTGGGATTCGTGGCTGAAATGGTGCGTCACGTCATCTGCGTGAACCGCAATGTGGTGATGCATCCCACAAGCGATATCACCGGCGAGACCATCAAGGACATCTACGGCGCGGAACTGCGGATGGTGCGCCACGACCACCACATCGAGGGCCACGACCATGGGTGAGTTCTTCAGCGCCCTGCTCAACCCGGACCTGGCCTTCCTGCGCTACACCCTCGTGGTCGGACTCCTGGCCAGTGCCTCCTTCGGCATCGTCGGCACCTATGTGGTCGCCCGCCGGCTGACCTACATCGCCGCCGCCATTTCCCATTGCGTTCTGGGAGGCATCGGACCGGCCCTGTACCTGAAGCATGCCTGTGGCGTTACGTGGATGGAGCCCATGTACGGCGCGGTGGCCGCCGCGCTGCTCTCGGCCCTCGTCATTGGCCTCGTGAGCCTCTACGCCCGTGAACGGGAAGACACGGTTATCGGCGCGGTGTGGGCGGTTGGGATGGCGATTGGGCTGCTCTTCATCGCGCGCACACCAGGCTATATCGACCCCATGAGCTACCTGTTCGGCGACATCCTTCTGGTCTCCCGGCGCGATGTGTGGCTCATCCTAATGCTGGACGCGGTGGTGGTGGGATTGGGTCTGTTCTTCTTCAACAAGTTCGTGGCGGTGTGCTTCGACGAGGAATACGCGGAGTTGCGCGGCATACGGGTCCAGGTCTATCACCTGTTCCTACTGTGCCTGACCGCGCTGACGGTCGTCCTGCTGGTGACAGTCGTCGGGATTGTGATGGTGATCGCCTTGCTGACGCTGCCCGCCGCCACGGCCGGCCAGTTCAGCCGCCGCATCTGGCAGATGATGCTGTTGTCCGTGCTGTTCTGTATGGCCTTCACCGGGGGTGGGATCGCGTTGAGCTACGGTCCGGGGTTGCCGACGGGCCCGACCATCATCATGGTGGGTGGCGTGACCTATCTCGTCGCCTTGCTTGCGAAGCGGCTGCTTCGCCGAACGAACTGAGAACGGGAGATCACTCGGCAGACGCGTCAGGACCTCCGAAGCCTGGAGGACCGAAGGACGGCGGCCCGATCGGCAGGTGGGGGAACCAGTGCTTGCGGCGTTCGCCGAATTCCTTTTCCCATTTCTCGGCTTGTTCAGGCGTGAGTACGGCCTTCACCTCGTCTCTGGCCTTGCGGAAGTGATCGGCCAATCTGGGTTCGACCTCTTCGCGAAGCGCCATGAGTTCTTCACCCGTGCTTCGGAAGATGGCCTCGATTTCGTCCCTTTGATCGTCGGTGAGGTCGAGTTTCCTCTGCATGTGTCCGGCAATGCGTGTGGGAATGGCGGACGGATCTTTGAAGGCGTCCCGCATGCGGGACCAGATCATGTGCGACGTGACTCCGCCTCCGGCCACCGCACCGCAGAGGAAGATCACCAGCGCAAGCACCGCGGTCTTCAACCAGTGCCGCTTGCGTCTGCGGGACGGTCTCGGTGCGCTCGATTCACTCATGGCGATCTCCTCTATGCTCCGATGGGTGGCGCGAGTTGGAACAGCGCGTTCAGGGGGTCGACGATCCCTTGGATTGCCGTGTAGCCCACGATGCAGGCCGCCGCCGCCACCACGGCCGCGGCACCGGCGAGCCACGTCAACGGACGATCATCGGGTTCGGTGTCTTCGGTCAACCGGCCGAGGACCCGCGCCGAGACGTCCACACCGGGGGCTGTCTCACGCCGCGCCAGGGCGGCCAGCCGCTCAACATCCTTCAGAGGGTCGTGCATCGTCTGTTCTCCCGAAACCCAAGCATTCCAACCGCGCCCGCAGTTTTCGGCGCGCGCGGTGGGCGCGCACTTTCACGAGCGTCCTGCTCCATCCGGTCCGATCCGCGATCTCGCGGGTGTCCAACTCGTCGAAGTACATCAGCGTCAACACCAGCCGATCTTTCGGCGGCAACTCCTCGAGCAATCCGAACAGCGTCTCCGCCGCTTCAGACGGCTCCGCCAGCTCAGTGTAGCGCGGACGGACCGCCTCGTGCTGGGCCAGCAACTCGCGGCGCGTGGTGTCGCGCGCCTTGTGCTTCCAGAACCGGTACCCGACGCGGGTCGCGATCCGGCGCAACCAGTGTTCGAATGGCGCCCGTTGCCGAAAGCCCGGCAGACTGGTGTACGCCTCCACAAACACGTCCTGGGTCAACTCGTCGAGCATGCGCCTGTCGCGGGTGAAGCGCCACATCTGGGCCGCCACCTTGTTCTCGTACCGCGCGACGAGGCGGGCGTAGGCCGCCTGATCGCCAGCGATACTGGCCGCAATGTCGTCAATATCGTTATGACCCACGTTGGAACCGCGCGTCTCCGCTGTTGGGGCTTCACCAGCGTTCTCCGCAAAGGAAGCTTATCACACAATACCGTCCTTCGATGGGTTAGTGGACGGAGAGGGCGCGGAGGTTACACGCGCCACGTTAGGCTCTGACAGGAAAGGGCTTAGCGGACATTTCCCATATGGACCTGCCTTTGCCCATCGCGGGCAGGTCTTTGTCAACCTACATGATACAACGTTCGAATGCTCGTGTGCGTTCGGAAGTGTCGTTGAGGTGGACGCATGAATGGGGGCAGGTCAAAATCTTGAATGCACTGAACGAAACTACTGCTTCTTAATGCCTGAGGTTCCTGTGCCAAGCGCATAAACTCGAAGCGCATGATTCCCGCCTCTGGGTGAGGTCTCATCCAGGACGGTTATTGTAACGATATGCTCACCTCTGCCAAGCCCTTGAAACACCAAGCCAGAACTCAGGATATCGCCGGGAAACCAGCCCTCGATCTTGGCGTCTCTTTCTCCCTCAATATGAATCTCCGCTACACCTTGCAAAGCCTCGCAACGGTTTGTATATATGGCCAGTGTGTCCCCCTCGACTTTCAATTTCAGCACACTTCCGGGCTGGTTGCTTTCCCACCATGGACCGCGCCAGTCCCCCTTCGCAACGGTCCAACCCTCGCTTTTCAGTGGTTCGGCTTTCCCGGCCCGATAGAGCCTTACATGCTCAAAGGTATCCGTAAACAAGGGCTCAGGAACAGCGGGCGCGATTGATATATCATCCGTTTGGGGTAAAGCATCCAATGTGTCTTGCAGAAACTGGATTACCAGACCTGCCCCAATGGCATGGCCGTTGTCATTAGGATGCACCTCATCCGCGAGAACATCGGACCAACGATACCGGCCTGATTCTATTTCAGGCCCGACGGCATCACGAAAACTGAGCATGGGCAAATTGTAGTGCCGGCCAATGGCTTCCTGTGCCTCTTGTGCATTGCCCGCTTTTCCATCGCGATTTCGCATCATAAACAACAGCAGGTTCGCGGGTTGGTTCGATTGGTTCAGGATCTGACGCGTCAGGCCTTCCAGTGTTTCCTGGCGAATCCGGCTGTTGTCGTCATTCACGGCAAATTCGGTAATGACAAAGTCGGGCTGCTTAGGCAGAAGGTGCTCATGGGCACGCACTGCCCCATACATGGAACCCGTTCCGCCAATGCCTGCACCAACGAGAGTGATTCTTGATTGCGGGAACGTATTCTCCCACCACTCTGTAATAAGCGGGCCATAGGAATGCATCCATGTACTTGCGCCTGCCCCTCCGGTAATGGAGCCGCCAAGTACGCCTAGTGTCACGGGTTCGCCACTGCGTGCTTTTACTAGCACCTGTTGTAGACGGGCGGTATTGCCTGTGTCGACAAGCCCTTGTTTGTAGAGGCGAGACATGATTGCCTGTCGCTCGGGAAGGCCAAGATCACCTGCTGGCAGCCTGGTCAGTGCATAGATGGAGCGAGGCTTTAGCACTATTGTGGCGTTGCCGCTTTCGAACTGAAGGGTTCCATCCGCTACAATGCCTGCAGGTTCCGGTCCTGTAACATGCATGGTATTAAGCGTGTCTATCGGCATATCTTTCAGGGCAAGTTCTTTCGCCTCAAATCCATCGTTGACTATCAACAAGGTCAATTGCTCTTCATCTGGCGAGCGGAGGCAAGTCGCCCAAATGCGCGGCACGCCATTCTCGTCACGCGCACCGTCTAGTGTCGTTTGCATCACATCCCAGCCTGAACGAATATAACGCGCCAGAATCGCCTCAGGATATAGCACCGAAGGGTTTGGGAGCATCTCACCATTTTCACCGCGCAGCAATGGGCGATGCGCTGAAAATTCAGCACTATCCACACGTCCCCAGTTCCATCTCAGTTGCCCGTCCATGCCTGCATTCATGAAACGGATGGTCTGTTCCGCATTGCTGAGACTATCTGCAAAAGCATGATCACTACTGCCACTGGCACGTCCGCCGAATTCGCTCAATACGAAAGACGCTTCATGCCCTCGCAAGTTGCGCTGCCGTTCTATGGCGCGCCGATAACCTGCGACACCAGTCTCTATTGAAGGACCGGGACTGTAATCAAAGCCAATGGAATAGGCATGATCTGCAAG